>NZ_CADEAU010000334.1 GCF_902825405.1 Micromonospora maritima
GGGACCGGCGGTCAGGAGCAGGCGTACGGCGGCCAGCACGCCGGCCGCCGCGAGGCCTACCGGGCGCGCGCCGAGACGGCGTACCAGGGCGGGCGCGGCCAGCGCGAGCACGAACCAGCCGAGCGCGAACGCGCCGAGCAGCTCGGCGGGTGTCTCGGCGGCGCGACCGAAGAGGGTGATGACCGACGGGAGCCAGACCCGAAGCACGTCCAGCAGGACCGTGACGCCCAGGGCGAGCGCGAGGGTGGAGAGGTGACGGTGCCGCACGGGCGCCTCTTCTCGTGACCGACGGGGGTTTCGGCACGGCGATTCTGCGCGGCGGCGCGGCGGGCGGTCAACGCGTACCCACGAAGGAGGGCGCCCACCGCGATCGGTGGGCGCCCTCGGTCGGGCTGTCCGGTCAGCGCCGGGTGGCGGCCTTCTTGGCCGGCGCCTTCTTCGCGGGCGCCTTCTTGGCCGCCGTGGTCTTCTTCGCCGTGGCCGACTTGGCCGCGGTCGTCTTCTTGGCCGCGGTGGTCTTCTTGGCCGTGGTGGACTTCGCCGCGGTCGTCTTCTTCGCCGCCGCGGTCTTGGTCGCGGTGGCCTTCTTGGCCGGTGCGGCCTTCTTGCTCGCGGCCGTGGTCTTGGTGGCCTTCGCCGCCGTGGTCTTCTTCGCGGCCCCGGTGGTCTTGGCCGCCGTGGTCTTCTTCGCCGCCGCGGTGGTCTTGGCGGCCCCGGTGGTCTTCTTCGCGGCGGCGGTGTCCTTCGGCACCTTGCCGCTGGCCACCATCTCCTTGAAGCCCGCGCCCGCCCGGAAGGTCGGGACGGAGGTCTTCTTGACCTTCACCGCCTCGCCGGTCCGCGGGTTGCGCGCTGTTCGGGCCCCCCGGACGCGCTTCTCGAACGCTCCGAATCCGGTGATCGCCACCTTCTCGCCCTTGGTGACCGCCGCCTGGACCTCAGCGAGAACCGCGTCGAGCGCGGCCGTCGCCGTCTTCCGGTCCCCCAGGCGAACGGCGAGCGCCTCGATGAGCTCGGCCTTGTTCACGACTTCCTCCCGATTGTGCAACTGACTCGACGCGAGCCATTCTGCGCGCACGGTATGCCCTGTGCTGCCTGGACACAAACATTCGGTGGAAAAAAGCCCTTGTGTCGCAACGGATTCGCCCCCACCGGCCGGGCCGGTGGGGGCGAAAAGGGGGTACGGGTCAGGCGATCGAGGGCAGGAACGCCGGCCGGGAGGCCTCGTACGCGGCGATGTCGGCCTCGTGCCGGAGGGTGAGTCCAATGTCGTCCAAGCCCTCCATCAGCCGCCACCGGCTGTGGTCGTCCAGCGGGAACGCCCAGGTGGCGTCACCGGCATGGACCTGGCGGGCGGCGAGGTCGACGGTGATCGGCGTGGTCGGCTCGGATTCCACGAGGTCCCACAGTTCCTCCACCGCTTTCAATTCCAGCTCGACCGGAAGGAGGCCTTCCTTGAGCGCGTTGCCGCGGAAGATGTCGCCGAAGCGAGGCGAGATGACGGCCCGGAAGCCCCAGTCCCGCAGCGCCCAGACGGCGTGCTCCCGGGAGGATCCGGTGCCGAACTCGGGGCCGGCGATCAGAATCGACGCACCCGAATGGGCGGGATCGTTGAGGACGAATGACGGATCCTCCCGCCACGCGTTGAACAGACCGTCGGCGAATCCGGTCCGGGTCACCCGCTTGAGGTACACGGCGGGGATGATCTGGTCGGTGTCCACGTTGGACCGGCGCAGCGGCACGGCCGTGCCGGTGTGGGTGGTGAACTTGTCCATCTCGGCTGCCCTTCTCACAGGTCGGCGGGGGCGGCCAGCCGGCCGACCACGGCGGTGGCGGCGGCGACCGGCGGGGACACCAGGTGGGTACGCCCGCCCCGGCCCTGGCGGCCCTCGAAGTTGCGGTTGGAGGTCGAGGCGGAGCGCTCGCCCGGCTTCAGCGTGTCCGGGTTCATGCCCAGGCACATGGAGCAGCCGGCGAAGCGCCACTCGGCGCCGGCGTCGGCGAAGACCTGGTCCAGTCCCTCGATCTCGGCCGCCTCGCGGACCGCGGCGGAGCCGGGGACCACGAGCATGCGTACGCCGTCGGCGACCCGGCGCCCGCGCAGCACGTCGGCGGCGGCCCGCAGGTCCTCCAGGCGACCGTTGGTGCAGGAGCCGACGAAGACCACGTCGACGGCGAGGTCGCGCATCGGGGTGCCGGGGGTGAGGTCCATGTACTCCAGCGCGCGCCGGGCGGCGACCCGCTCCGGCTCGGTGACGAAGTCCTCCGGGTCCGGCACGGTCGCGCCCAGCGGCACGCCCTGCCCCGGGTTGGTGCCCCAGGTGACGAACGGCGTGATCCGGCTCGCGTCCAGCGTGACCTCGGTGTCGAACGTCGCGCCCTCGTCGGTGGGGAGCGTCCGCCAGTACTCCAGCGCCGCGTCCCAGTCGGCGCCCTGGGGTGCGTTCGGCCGACCCTTCAGGTACGCGAACGTGGTCTCGTCCGGCGCGATCATGCCGGCCTTGGCGCCCCACTCGATGGACATGTTCGCGATCGTCATCCGCCCCTCCATCGAGAGGTCGCGGATGGCCTCGCCCCGGTACTCGACGATGTGGCCGCGCCCGCCGCCGGTGCCCACCTGCGCGATCAGCGCGAGCACCAGGTCCTTGGCGGTGACGCCGGGTGCCAGCTCGCCGATCACGTTCACCGCCATGGTCCTCGGGCGGGCCTGCGGCAGCGTCTGGGTGGCGAGCACGTGCTCGACCTCGCTGGTGCCGATGCCGAACGCGAGCGCGCCGAACGCCCCGTGGGTGGCGGTGTGCGAGTCGCCGCAGACGATCGTCATGCCGGGCTGGGTGAGACCGAGCTGCGGGCCGATGACGTGCACGATGCCCTGGTTCTCGTCGCCCAGCGGGTGCAGGCGCACCCCGAACTCGGCGCAGTTGCGGCGCAGCGTCTCGATCTGCGTGCGGGAGGTGGGGTCCGCGATCGTGAGCAGGTCGCCGCGCCGGGAGCGGAACGCCGGGTCGTCGTACCCGGTCGGGGTGTTGTGGTCCTCGGTCGCGATCGTCAGATCGGTCCGGCGGACCCCGCGCCCGGCCAGGCGCAGCCCGTCGAACGCCTGCGGGCTGGTCACCTCGTGCAGCAGGTGCAGGTCGATGAAGAGCAGGTCCGGCTCGCCGGCGGCGGAGCGGACCACGTGCGCGTCCCAGACCTTCTCGGCCAGGGTCCTCGGTTGAGTGACTCCCACCATCTGGACATCCTAAATTCTGGGAGGTAAATTTCGGCTTGTGGGACACAGTATGAGCGGTGTCGGCGTTCTCGACAAGGCGGTGGTCATCCTGGCCGCCTGTGTCGACGGCGCCAGCCTGGCCGAACTCGTTGAACGCACCAAGCTGCCCCGGGCCACCGCGCACCGGCTGGCACAGGCGCTGGAGATCCACCGGATGCTGGTCCGGGACACCCAGGGCCGATGGCGCCCGGGTCCACGCCTGGGCGAGCTGGCCAACGCGGCCCCGGACGTGCTGCTCACCGCCGCCGAGCCGCTGCTCGCGGCGCTGCGCGACGCCACCGGCGAGAGCGCCCAGCTCTACCTGCGCCGCGCCGACGAGCGCATCTGCGTGGCCGCCGCCGAGCGGGCCAGCGGCCTGCGGGACACCGTCCCGGTCGGCTCGGTGCTGCCGATGACCGCCGGTTCGGCGGCCCAGATCCTGCTCGCCTGGGAGCCGCCGGAGGCGGTCATGCCGCTGCTCCCCCGCTCCAAGTTCACCGGCCGTACCCTGGCCGAGGTACGCCGGCGGGGCTGGGCGCAGAGCGTCGCCGAGCGGGAGGCCGGTGTGGCGAGCGTCTCCGCGCCGATCCGCGACCGCACCGGTCGGGTGATCGCCGCGATCAGCATCTCCGGACCGATCGAGCGCCTCGGCCGCCGCCCCGGCGAACGCCACGCCATGGCCGTCGTCCGCGCCGGCCAGCGCCTCTCCGGCCTCTGACCCCCGGCTGCCCGGCTGCCCGGCTGCCCGGCTGCGAGATCTTGGTACGAAACGGCCCCTGGAGGGGCCGTTTCGTACCAAGATCTCCGCGCTCCACCGAGCGCGGCAGCACACCCTCGCCCCGCCGTGCTGATCATGACGTTGGCGGCGCTCTGAGAGATCGAAAGCGCCGCCAAGTTCATGATCAACGCGGCGGGGCCCGGGAGCCGCGGCGGGGACCGGGAGCCCGGGCGGGACGGGCGGGACGGGTGGGACGGGCGGAGGAATGCGGAACGGCCCGCCTCGCGAGAGCGAGACGGGCCGTTCGACGACGTAGCCCCGACCGGATTCGAACCGGCGCTACCGCCTTGAGAGGGCGGCGTCCTGGGCCGCTAGACGACGGGGCCAGGCACTTTTCCTGCTTCACCACCCTGGCGGGCGGTGTGGCAGTAGTCTAGCGGCACCGCGTCCGGCTCCGCCGCGGGGGGTCGCACCCGGCGCGACGGCGCGACGGCGCTGAACAGCAGGGACACGCCCGCACAGCAGAACAGCCCGCCCCGAGAAACGGGACGGGCTGACGGTGCTGTAGCCCCGACCGGATTCGAACCGGCGCTACCGCCTTGAGAGGGCGGCGTCCTGGGCCGCTAGACGACGGGGCCAGAACCTTCATGCACTCCGGCAGCGGTGAACTGCCGGAATCCAGCGACCGGGGTTCTTGCGAACCCACGGCTGCGCTGGGGTACCAGGACTCGAACCTAGACTAACTGAACCAGAATCAGTCGGGCTGCCAATTACCCCATACCCCATTGGCCCCTTGCGGCGCCGGGAATGAACTTTACCCTCCCGGTGCCGACAGGCCAAATCCAACCCCCCGAACCGCCCTTGACCTGCGGAAACGGGGCGTCGGACGGATCAGGCGACGGGGACCACCGGGTTGCTGAGCTCCCCGATCCCCTCGATCCGCACGGTCACCGTATCCCCCTCGGTGAGCGGGCTAACCCCCGCCGGAGTGCCGGTGAGCACCACGTCGCCGGGGAGCAGCGTCATCACGTGCGAGATGTACGACACCAGGCCCGGTACGTCGAAGACCATGTCCTTGGTCCGGCCGAGCTGGCGCACCTCCATCTCCTCCGGGTTGCGACCCACCTCGCAGCGGATCTCCAGGTCGGACACGTCCAGCCCGGTGGTGATCCACGGACCGATGGGGCAGAACGAGTCGAAGCCCTTGGCCCGGGTCCACTGGCCGTCGGAGCGCTGGAGGTCCCGCGCGGTGACGTCGTTGGCGCAGGTGTAGCCGAAGATGGCCCGCTCGGCGGCGGCCCGGTCGGCGCGGCGGGCGCCGGGCGCCCCGATCACCACGGCCAGCTCCGCCTCGTGCTCGACCTGCTTGGAGAAGATCGGCAGCCGGATGGCGTCGCGCGGACCGATCACCGAGGTGGACGGCTTGAGGAAGAGCAGCGGCTCCTTGGGCACCTCGCTGCCGTGCTCGGCGGCGTGCTCGGCGTAGTTACGGCCGACACAGACCACCTTGCTGGGCAGGATCGGCGACAGCAGCCGGACGTCGGAGAGCGCCCAGCGGGCGCCCGAGAACTGGATCTGCCCGAACGGATGGCCCTCGATCTCGGCGATGGTCAGGCCCTGCGGCCCGGCCTCCGGCTCGCCCTCGACGACTCCGAACGACATTCCCTTGGCATGAGCGAAACGAGCGATACGCACCTGGCCAATCTATCCCCGGGACCGGCGGGGGGCGGCGGGTCCGCCCCGATGGAGCGCGCCAGGGTACGCGGGATCACGTCGGCCGGGGCGGGATTGCCGGCTTCGTACCCGCCCGGCGGGCCCCGGACCATAGCTTCGGGTCCGGAGGTTCGTTGGTATGCCTGCATCGAGACGACACCACAGGACCCTGGCAGTGCTGGTGAACTGCCTCGGCGTCATCGCCGCCGTGCCGGCGCTGCCCCCGGCGGCGCCCCGGGCCGCCGCCGCGCCCGCCCGACCGG
>NZ_CADEAU010000335.1 GCF_902825405.1 Micromonospora maritima
GGCCGGCCGGCGCGAGGTGCAGGCCGTGCGCCGGGCGCTGGTGGCGGCGGCGCCCGGCTGGTGAACGGGCGGGTCAGCCGGTGGCACGGGTGAGCAGCTCGACCACCTCGGCGGTGGCGGCCGGCGGGGTGACCTGCGGCGGGCAGTCCACGTAGGAGCTGGTGGTCGCCCCGATGGTGAGCTGGTAGCTGAACGCGTCGGCGCACATGGTCGCCGGCACGGTGACGGCGGCCTCGGCGGTGAGCCGGGGGTCGGCGGCGAGTTGCCGCAACCGGTCGAGATCCGCCTCGGCGAGCCGGCCGTCGCGTTCGGTGCCGGCCCGGTCGGTGGTCGTCCAGGTGCCGTCGGCGTGCACGGTGATGGTGTCGGTCAGGCCGGCGATGCCGCCCGAGCGCACCAGCACCACCTCGACGCCGGGTAGCGGGGTGACGGCCGGGCCGACGCGGGTCGGTGCGTCGGTCCGGGCGCAGCCGGCGAGCGGGACGAGGAGGGCGGCGACGGCGGCCGCCACGGCGGGGGCTGCTCTCATGCCGGATCGGACGCACGGCGGGGCCACCCGGTTCCGGACCACCGCGTCCTCCTCATCCGTTCGGTCAGTGTCTCGGACGGGAAGCCGCCGACCTCTTTCACGTTCTTCGATGTATCGCTATATCTACATCAGTGACTACCCCCGTCACAACTTCGCCTTCGGAGGAGGGCCCGTGAAAAGATCCGTCGCCGCCGTCAGCGCAGCGCTGCTCACCAGCGGCGTGCTGACCTGCGTCACCACCACGGCGCACGCGGCAGCGCCCAGCGCCCCCAGTCCCGAGCCCGCCGCCGCGGCCCGGGCCGACAGCCTGGTCCGTGCCAACCCCGGCGCCGTCCAGGGCTCCAGCGGGGAGGCCTACCAGGCCGTCCGCACCAAGGTCGACCCCTCGGGGGCGGCGCACACCCGCTACTCCCGGACCTACCGTGGCCTGCGGGTCTACGGCGGTGACTTCGTCGTCCACACCGCCCCGAACGGCACCATGACCGGCACCTCGGTCGGCCTGTCCGCACCGCTCACGCTGGGCACCAGCGCCAAGGTGGGCGCGTCCGCGGCCAAGGCCAGCGCGCGCAAGGCGTTCTCCGGCACCCTCACCTCGGTCGGCGCGCCGGAGCTGTTCGTCGACGCCAGCAGCGGCAAGGGCCGGCTGGCCTGGGAGACGGTCGCCACCGGCTGGAAGGCGGACAGGCAGACGCCGTCGAAGCTGCACGTGGTCACCGACGCCACCACCGGCAAGGTGATCGGCTCGTACGACGAGATCGAGTCGGTGGTCGGCAGCGGCCAGGGCATCTACACCGGCACGGTCAGCATCGACACCACGCTCAACGGCAGCACCTACCAGATGATCGACCCGTCGCACGGCAACGGCCGGACCTGCGACATGAACAACGGGACCTCGACCTGCACCACGTTCACCGACGCGGACAACGCGTGGGGCAACGGGACCAACTCCAACCGGCAGTCCGCCGGCGTGGACGCCCACTTCGGCGCCGCCAAGACGTTCGACTACTTCAAGAACGTGCACGGCCGCAACGGCATCTTCGGCAACGGGCAGGGCGTGCCGAGCCGGGTGCACTACGGCAACAACTACGTCAACGCGTTCTGGGACGGCTCCCAGATGACCTACGGCGACGGCTCGGGCAACTCCCGCCCGCTGGTCTCGCTCGACGTGGCCGGGCACGAGATGAGCCACGGCGTCACCGAGGCGCTGGCCGGGCTGGTCTACTCCGGTGAGTCCGGTGGCCTGAACGAGGCCACCAGCGACATCTTCGGCAACATGGTGGAGTTCTACGCCGCCGCGCCGAGCGACCCGGGCGACTACCAGGTCGGTGAGAAGATCAACATCAACGGCAACGGTACGCCGCTGCGCTACATGTACAACCCGTCGCTGGACGGCTCGTCCGACTCCTGCTGGTCCACCAGCACGAAGAACAAGGACGTGCACTACTCCTCCGGCGTCGGCAACCACTTCTTCTTCAACCTCGCCGAGGGCACCGGCTCCACCGCGTACGGCACCTCGCCGGTCTGCGGCTCGGCCCCGGCGGTGACCGGCATCGGCCGCGCCAAGGCGGAGAAGATCTGGTACCGGGCGCTCGACGTGTACTTCACCTCGAACACCTCGTACGTCAACAACACCACCCCGTCGAACACCGCCCGGGCGTACACCCTCAAGGCGGCGACCGACCTGTACGGCAACTGCTCGACCGAGTACAAGGCCGTCCAGGCGGCGTGGACCGCGGTGAACGTGGCCGGCAACGACGCGCCGTGCAGCTCCACCGGCAACGACTTCTCCGTCTCGCTCTCGCCGACCGCCGGCTCGGTGGCCCAGGGCGGGTCCGCCACCGCCACCGTCGCCACCGCCACCACCAACGGGGCCGCGCAGACCGTGACGTTCTCCGCGTCCGGCCTGCCGACCGGCGCCACCGCGTCGTTCAGCCCCGCCTCGGTGACCTCGGGCGGCTCGTCCACCCTCACCATCGCCACCAGCGCGAGCACCCCGACCGGCACCTACGCGGTGACGGTCACCGGCAGCGCCGCGTCGGGCACGAAGACCGCGACCTACTCGCTGACCGTCACCGGCACCGGCGGCGGCTGCACCGGCGCGGGTCAGAAGCTCGGCAACCCCGGCTTCGAGTCCGGCAACACGGTCTGGTCCGCCAGCTCCGGCGTGATCGGGCAGTACGGCTCGCAGGGCCAGCCGACCCACGGCGGGACCTGGAACGCCTGGATGGACGGCTACGGCAGCACCCACACCGACACGCTCTCCCAGTCGGTGAGCCTGCCGTCGGGCTGCTCGACGTACAACTTCAGCTTCTGGCTGCACATCGACTCGGCGGAGACCACCACGAGCGTGCAGTACGACAAGCTGACCGTGCAGGTGCTCAGCTCCTCCGGCACCGTGCTGGCGACGCTCGCGACCTACTCGAACCTGAACAAGGCCAGCGGCTACAGCCAGAAGTCGTTCTCCCTGGCCTCGTACGCCGGGCAGACGGTCACCCTGAAGTTCACCGGCACCGAGGACAGCTCGCTGCAGACCTCGTTCGTCGTGGACGACACCGCGGTCAACGTCTCCTGACCTGACCGCCCGACCCCGGGGCCCGGCGGCCACCCCACGCGGGTGGTCACCGGGCCCCTCCCGTTACGGTCGGACCCATGTCCGACGCGGAACTGACCGTCACGGTGGACGGCCCGGTGGCGACCGTGGTGATACGCAACCCGGCCCGCCGCAACGCCATGACCCCGGCCATGTGGCGACAGCTCCCGGTGCTGCTCGACGGCCTGGAGGCCGACCCGGCGGTGCGGGTGCTGGTGCTCACCGGGGCGGGCGGCACGTTCTGCGCCGGCGCCGACCTCGGCGACCTGGACGAGCTGCTGGCCGCCGGTGACGGCAGCATCGCGGTGGCGGCCGAGGAGCGGCTCGCCGCGTTCGGCCGCCCCACGGTGGCCGCGATCGAGGGCGCCTGCGTCGGTGGCGGGTGCCAGCTCGCCGTCGCCTGTGACCTGCGGCTGGCCGCGGCGGACGCCCGGTTCGGCGTACCGCCGGCCCGGCTCGGCCTGGTCTACCCGGCGCCGACCACCCGACGGCTGGCCGCGCTGGTCGGGCCGTCGGCGGCCAAGCACCTGCTGTTCACCGGCGAGCTGGTGGACGCCGAGCGGGCCCTGCGGACCGGCCTGGTGGACGAGGTGCTGCCGGCCGGCGAGCTGGCCGGGCGGGTGGCGGCGCTGACCACCACGATCGCCGAGCGCTCCCGGCTCACCGTGACCGCCGCCAAGGAGATCGTCGACGGGCGCGCCGACGCCGAGCGGCTGGCCTGGTGGCACGACCAGGTGCGGGACAGCGGCGAGGCCCGCGAGGGAGTGGCGGCCGTCAACGAACGCCGGCCGCCGCGCTTCGGCTGGACCCCGCCGGCCGCCCGCTGACCGCCGTTTGAGCGGCACCCCCCGACGGGTACGTCCCGACCGTCGAACGGGGGACCATCGTGGACAGTGATCCGGAGCGTGGGGCGATCCGGCGGGGACGACGTCGGGTCCGGCTGCTGCTGGTCGGCACCGTGCTGGTGTTCGCGCTGGTGTCGCTGCTGGTCGGGCTTCTGGCGGACCGGGGGTTCCCGAGCAGCTGGCTGGAACGCGGTGACCCGCCGACCGCGGTGGCGGTGACCGGCGTCGTCTTCGCGGTGCTGGGTCTGGTGCTCGAGATCGTCGCGCTGGTCCGCATGGTGCGCAGCGGCAGCTATCGGGCCGACCGGGAGTCCCGGCTGTGGGCGGTGAGCTTCCGCCGGCGGCGGGAGTTGGCGCGGGCGGTCCGGCGCGGCGCGGTGGCCTCCCCGGATGAGCTGCCCTGGCTGCGGACCGCCGCCGCGCAGATGGTCCGGCAGCGGCGTCTCGTTCCGCTCTTCGGTGGCCTGGTGATGCTGAACCTCGGCCAACTGCTGCTCAGCCTCGCCCCGATGTGGTTCCTCCTGTTCGGCGTCACCTCGGTGATGTTCGCGATCGCCAACTGGCAGATCCTCCGGGACGCGCCGCGGGCCGAGGCGTTCCTGCGGGAACACCCCGACGATCCGGCGGTCATCGCGCCGACCGGCTCGCACTGACCCGGGCCAGCAGCTCGTCCACCGACCACTGGTCGGAGGCGTGCTCGCCGTGCTTGGCGGCGAGCACCCGGCCGTCGGGAGCGATCAGGAAGTCGGCCGGCAGCCCGAGCCGGCCGCCCTGCGGGGTGCGGGACGGCAGCCGCTCCCGGCCGCGCAGGACCTGCCAGGTGCCGCTCGCCACGGCGCGCAGGACCGGCAGCCAGACGCGCGGGTCGAGCAGCGCCCGTCGCGCGGACTCCACGCCGAACTCCCGATAGAGCCGCCGGTCGGGGTCGGCCACCACGGCGAACGGCAGGTCGGCGACGTGCTCGCGCAGTTCGTCGGCGGGGGAGTGGAAGAGCACCACCTCGCGGACGCCGGCCGCCTCGATCTCGGCGTGGCGGCGGACGATCGAGCGCAGGTGGAGGTTGCAGACCGGGCAGCCGGCGAACCTCCGGAACTGGAGGTGGACCAGGCGGGTGGGGTCCGGCAGGGCGATCTCGACGCCGGTGACGCTGGTCAGGTGGCGGGGGGTGACGACGTCCATGCGCGCTCCCGCTGTAGGTGTACAACGTACTCCTACAACCGTAGGCGTATCTTGTACGCTGTCAAGGCCATGCCCCGTCCCCGATCCCTGACCCCGGCCCAGCTCGCCGACGCAGCGCTCGCGGTGCTCGACCGGGACGGCCTGACCGGCCTCACCATGCGCGCGGTCGGCGCTCAGCTCGGCACCAGCACGATGGCCCTCTACCGCTACGTCGCCGACCGCGACGAGCTGGAGTCGCTCGTCGTCGAGCGCGTCCTCGACGGGGTGGACATGCGCCCTCCGGCCGACGGGCCGTGGCCGGACGGCATCCGGGAACTGGTCGACCGGGTGCGCGCCGCGGTGGGCGCCCATCCGGCCGTGGTGCCGCTGCTCCCCGCGCACCGGCACCGCTCGCCCGGCATCCTGCGCTGGGGCGAGGCGGCGCTCGCGGTGCTGACCCGGGGCGGCTTCGCCGGCACCCGGCGGGTGGTCGCGTTCCGTGCCCTGCTCGCGTACGTGGTCGGGGCGATTCAGATGGAACACCTCGGCGCGCTGGCCGGACCCGGCACGGCGGTCATCGCCGCGCTGCCCCGGGCGGAGTTCCCGCTGCTGGCCGAGACCGCACGCGCGGCCGGCGCGGTGGGCCCGGACGACGAGTTCGGCGGCGGACTCGACCTGCTGCTCGACGGGCTCGCCCGGCAGCTCGACGGGTGACCCGGCCCCGGCGGCCGTCCTCGGGCCGCCACCGTGACCGGTCGGCCCTGGCGACCGTCACCGGCCCGGCCGGCGACCGGTGACGGTGGGG
>NZ_CADEAU010000336.1 GCF_902825405.1 Micromonospora maritima
CACGACCGCGCCGACCAGGCCGAGCGCGAGCGTGACCGAGGAGACAACGTGCCGCATGGCGCTCAGTGTCGCACGACCCGGGTTTCGGGCGGGTGACGCCGGACGGCTCACCGCCCGGCGCCCACCCGCTCCTCGCTGGTGAGCCGGTCGCCCGCGCGGTACGGGGCCAGCTCGGCGGCGAGCGCCTGCCCCACCCGCACGTGCAGCAGCGTGCCCTCGGGCAGGTGCGCGGTGCTCAGCACCTCACCCTGCCGGTGCACCCGGGCCACCAGGTCACCCCGGTCGTACGGGAGCACCGCCCGGACCTCGACGGCCGGCCGGGGCAGGCGACGCTCGATCGCCTCGCGCAGCTCGTCGACCCCGCGCCCGGTGTGCGCCGAGACGAACACCGCGTCCGGCCAGAGCCGCTTGAGCCGCAGCATCGTCTCCTCGTCGGTGGCGTCGGTCTTGTTGACCGCCAGCAGCTCCGGCAGTCGGTCGGCGCCCACCTCGGCGAGCACCTCGCGGACCGCCCGGACCTGCTCCTCCGGGTCCGGGTGGGTGCCGTCGACCACGTGCACCACCAGGTCGGCGTCGCCGACCTCCTCCAGGGTCGAGCGGAACGCCTCGACGATCTGGTGCGGCAGGTGCCGGACGAACCCGACCGTGTCGGAGAGCGTGTAGAGCCGCCCGTCGGACGTGGTCGCCCGGCGGGTGGTCGGGTCCAGCGTGGCGAACAACGCGTTCTCCACCAGCACGCCCGCGCCGGTGAGGCGGTTGAGCAGGCTGGACTTGCCGGCGTTGGTGTAGCCGGCGATGGCCACCGCCGGCACCGCGTTGCGGGTACGCCGGGCGCGCTTGGTCTGGCGTACCGTGGTCATGCTCTTGATCTCGCGGCGCAGCCGCGCGATGCGGTGCCGGATCCGGCGCCTGTCCGTCTCCAGCTTGGTCTCACCGGGGCCACGCAGACCCACGCCGCCGCCGGCGCCACCGCCGCGACCGCTACCACCGGTCTGCCGGGACAGCGTCTCGCCCCAACCGCGCAGGCGCGGGAGCAGGTATTCGAGCTGGGCCAGCTCGACCTGCGCCTTGCCCTCCTTGCTCTTGGCGTGCTGGGCGAAGATGTCGAGGATCAGTGCGGTCCGGTCGACCACCTTGACCTTGGTGCGCTGTTCGAGGTTCCGCAGCTGCGACGGGGACAGCTCACCGTCGCAGATGACCGTGTCGGCGCCGGTGGCGAGCACCACCGCGCCCAGGTCGTCGACCTTGCCCCGACCGATGTAGGTCGCCGGGTCGGGTCGGTTGCGGCGCTGGATCAGCCCCTCGAGCACCTGCGAGCCGGCCGTCTCGGCCAGCGCCGCCAGCTCGGTGAGGCTGTTGTCGGCGTCGGACTGGGTGCCCTCGGTCCAGACCCCCACCAGGACGACCCGCTCCAGCCGGAGCTGGCGGTACTCGACCTCGGTGATGTCGGTGAGTTCGGTGGAGAGGCCGGGGACCCGCCGCAGCGCCTGCCGCTCCGACAGCTCGTACTCGCCGGTGGTGGCGTCGAGCTCGTCGTCCTCGTAGGGATGGAAGGTCTCCTGCTCGCGCAAACTGCGTCTCCTGTCCGTTATGTGCATCGCCGAGAATTTTCGGCGCGTGACAGCAATCCTGACATGTGTCAACGCGGGACGCACCCGTGTTATGCCCGTGGCGCTACCCACCGGTAGCGGGGCCGGATGCCGACCGGCCCGGCCGGGCGGGTAGAAATGCCAGTCGAGCCGCTCAGCGTCGACGGAGGAGTGTTTTCTCGTGGCCATCACCCGACTGCCGAGTGCGGGATTCTCCATCACGATCCGGATCGCGGTGCCCGCCGACGCCTCCTCCATCGGCCGCCTGACCACCGCGGCCGGCGAGGCCGGCGCCATCGTCACCGCGCTGGACGTGGTCGACTCCGACCCGACGAACGTGATCGTCGACCTGACCTGCGACACCGCCGACGCCGGCCACGCCGACCAGGTGGTCGACGCGCTCACCGCGCTCGACGGGGTGGATGTGCGCAAGGTCTCCGACCGCACCTTCCTGCTGCACCTCGGCGGCAAGATCGAGGTCACCCCGAAGGTCGCGCTGCGCACCCGCGACGAGCTGTCCCGCGCCTACACCCCGGGGGTCGCCCGGGTCTGCATGGCGATCGCGGAGAACCCGGCCGACGCCCGCCGGCTCACCATCAAACGCAACACGGTCGCCGTGGTCAGCGACGGCTCCGCGGTGCTCGGCCTGGGCAACCTCGGGCCGGCCGCCTCGCTGCCGGTGATGGAGGGCAAGGCGGCGCTGTTCAAGCGCTTCGGCGGGGTGGACGCCTGGCCGGTGGTGCTGGACACCCAGGACACCGACGAGATCGTGGCCATCGTCAAGGCCATCGCGCCGGCGTACGGCGGGATCAACCTGGAGGACATCGCCGCGCCGCGCTGCTTCGAGATCGAGGCCCGGCTGCGCGAGGCGCTGGACATCCCGGTCTTCCACGACGACCAGCACGGCACCGCGATCTGCGTGCTGGCGGCGCTCACCAACGCGCTGCGCGTCGTGGGCAAGCAGCTCGCGGACGTCCGGGTCGTGGTCTCCGGCGCCGGCGCGGCCGGCACCGCGATCATGAAGCTGCTGCTGCGTCAGGGCGTGGGCGACATCATCGCGTACGACCGGCAGGGCGCCCTGCACCGCGGCCTGCCCGACCTCAACCCGGCCTGGCAGTGGCTGGCCGAGAACACCAACAAGGAGAACTACTCCGGTGACCTGGCCGGGGCGGTGCGCGGCGCGGACGTCTTCATCGGGGTGAGCGCCCCGAACCTGCTCACCGGCGAGGACGTGGCCGCGATGGCCAAGGACGCGATCGTGTTCGCGCTGGCCAATCCCGACCCGGAGGTCGACCCGCGGGAGGCACGCAAGCACGCCGCCGTGGTCGCCACCGGCCGCTCGGACCAGCCGAACCAGATCAACAACGTGCTCGCCTTCCCCGGCGTGTTCCGCGGCATGCTCGACGCGCACGCCGAGGAGTTCACCGAGGAGATGGCGATCGCGGCCGCCCGGGCCATCGCCGACGTGGTCGGCGAGGACAAGATCAACCCCACCGTGATCGTGCCCAGCGTCTTCGACTCCCGGGTCGCCCCTGCGGTGGCCGCCGCGGTGCGGGCCGCCGCCCAGAACCCGGCCGCGACGCCGGCCCCGGCGGCCGACCCGGGCCCGGCCGACCTCCCCGAGATCGCCGCGAACGCCAGCGCCACCCCCTGACGGGTCACCCCTGACCACCGCGCCCCGTCCCCGGCGTGTCACGGTCGAGAGAGATGACGACCGAGTTGCGATATACCGCTGAGTCATGAATATGACCAGGCGGTATATCGCTCTTGAGTCATCCCTCTCCGCGGGCCGTCACGCGACGTCACCACCACGCCCCGAGGCGGGCACGCCCGGGGCGTCCCCGGGCGCGAGAGGCGGGCACCCAAGAGCGCCGCGGGCCAGGGAAGCAGAGCGGCGGACGTCCAGGGCAGCAGGCTGGCGAGGGCTCAGGGAAGCAGGGCGGCGGGCGCCAGGGTGCCGGTGGCTACCAGGACGGCCGGGCCGGCGAGCCAGCACGAGTCGGGGGTGAGCGTGACCGTGAGCCGGCCGCCCGGCACGTCGACCGCCACCGTGCCGGTCTCCCGGTCGGCGTCGCGCAGCGCCACCGCCGCCACCGCACACGCGCCGGTGCCGCAGGAGAGCGTCTCGGCCGAGCCGCGCTCGTACACCCGCATCAGCACGTGCCCGTCCGCGCCGTCGACCGGCTCGCCGGGCGTGGTGAACTCGACGTTCACCCCGGACGGGAAGACCGAGGCGTCGACCTCGGGCGCGTGGGTCAGGTCGAGGCCGGTGAGGTCCAGCGCGGCGGGCAGCGCGCACACCAGGTGCGGGTTGCCGACGTCCACGGCCGCCCCGGGCAGGGTCAGCCCGCCCAGGGTGGCGGTGGCCGTGTCGTACAGGCGGGGGCGACGCATCTCGACCGCCACGTCGGCGCCCTCGGCCCGGGCCCGCACCAGACCGGCGCGGGTCGCGATCGGCAGCGTCCCGCCCGACGGGGCGGCCAGCGAACGCTCCAGCAGGTAGCGCACGAACACCCGGGCCCCGTTGCCGCACATCTCCGCGAACGAGCCGTCGGAGTTCCAGTAGTCCATGAACCACTCGGCCTCGCCGGCCAGCGCGACGCCCTCCGGGTGCTTGGCGGCGCGCACCACGCGCAGCACGCCGTCGCCGCCGAGCCCGCGCCGCCTGTCGCAGAGCGCGGCGACCAGGCCGGGCGTCAGGTCGAGCGCGCCGTCCGGGTCGGGCAGGATGACGAAGTCGTTGCCGGTGCCGTGACCCTTGGTGAACTCCACGGTCCCATCATCGCCGATGCTCGGCGACCACCCGCAGGGCAGTGTCGAGAAACGCGGGCGAGGCCGAGTCCAGCCAGTGGACGCGCGGGTCGCGCCGGAACCAGGAGCGTTGCCGCCGGACGAAGCGGCGGGTGGCCCGGATCGTCTCCTCGTACGCCTGCGTCTCGGTCAGCTCACCGGCCAGGAAGCGCAGCACCTGCTGGTAGCCGAGCGCCCGGCTGGCCGTACGCGCCCCGGGCAGCCCCTCCCCGACCAGCGTGCGCACCTCGTCGACCAGTCCGTCGGCCCACATCCGGTCCACCCGCAGCGCGATCCGCTCGTCCAGGAGCGCGGTGTCCAGGTCCACGCCGAGCTGCACCGACGGGTAGTAGGGCGTGGGCGACGGCAGCGACGCGGTGAACGGCGCGCCGGTCAGCTCGATCACCTCCAGCGCCCGCACGATCCGCCGGCCGTTGGTGGGCAGGATGCCGGCCGCGGCCTCCGGGTCGGCCTTGGCCAGCCGGGCGTGCAGCGGGGCGGGACCGGCCTCGGCCAGCTCGGCCTCCAACCGTTCCCGCACCGCCGGGTCGGTGCCGGGGAACTCGAACTGCTCCAGCACCGCCCGCACGTAGAGTCCCGAGCCGCCCACGAGCAGCGGCACCCGCCCCCGGGCCAGGATGTCGTCGACCGCCGCGCGGGCCAGCTTCTGGTACTCCGCGACGCTTGCCGGCTCGGTCACCGGCCAGATGTCGAGCAGGTGGTGCGGCACGCCCTCCCGCTCGGCCGGGGTCAGCTTGGCGGTGCCGACGTCCATCCCCCGGTAGAGCTGCATCGAGTCGGCGTTGACCACCTCACCGCCCAGCGCGTGCGCCACCGCGATGCTCAGCGCCGACTTGCCGGCCGCGGTCGGCCCGACCACCGCCACGACCGTCATGCCCGCTCCCAGTTCGCCACGACGTAGGCGACGCCGTAGGGCGCGTCCCGGTAGCTGACGTCGCCGCGCCAGTCGCCGCCCGCCGCCCGGGCCGCGCCGGCCAGCACCTGCCACGGCGCCCGCCCCGCGACCCTCAGCTCCGCCGACAGCCCCGGGTCCAGGCCGAGCAGGGCGCCGGCGTCCGCGCGGGCCAGGGCCGAGGCGACCCCCTCGTCGTACGCCTCGGCGCGCGGGTCGTCGTACCCCGGCGCCTTGACGCCCCGGCAGGCGGACCCGTCGCCGAGCACCAGCAGCGCGACCGGCGGATCGTCGTCGAGGATCAGGCTCGCCCCGAACGCCTCGCACTCCGCCGGTGCGGCGTCGTGCGCCACCGAGCGGGCCAGCCGGGGCAGCTCGGTGCCGGAGCGGTTCAGCAGCCAGGCGCCGACGGTCAGGCTCAGCGGCAGGACCTCGCCACCGGAGCAGGAGACCTTCCACAGCCGCACCGGCCGGTCGAGCCCGAAGCCCCGCAGGGTGCCCGAGTCGGCGGCGTCGAACCGGACCGTCTCCGGCCCGCCGCCGACGAGCAGGATCGCCTCGGGGCCGGAGGCGAGCAGCCGGGCGACCGCGGCGTCGGCGGCGCCGCGCAGCTCGTCCAGCT
>NZ_CADEAU010000337.1 GCF_902825405.1 Micromonospora maritima
CGCCGCGACGGCGCTCGTCGGGTTCACCGTGGTCGCGCCCGGTCCGCCCGCGCCCGCTCCGCCGGCCGCCCGGCCGACGCCCACCCCCGAGGGGGCGATGAACGTGCTGCTGCTCGGCGTCGACCAGGCCGGCCCGGACCGGCGGGCCGACTCGATCCTGCTGGTGCACGTGCCGGCCGACCGGAGCCGGCTCTACCTCGTCTCCATCCCACGCGACCTGCTGGTGCCGATGCCGGACGGCACCTCCACCGGCAAGATCAACGCGACCTTCTCCCGGGCCGCCGCGTCGGGGGACCTGGCCGCCGGCTACCGGGCCACCCGCCAGGCGGTCGGCCGGCTGACCGGGGTACGCGTCGACGCCGGCGCGGTGCTCACCTACGCGGCGACCCGCGAGCTGACCGACGCCGTCGGCGGCGTGCCGGTGTGCCTGCCGGCGCCGGTGCGCTCGGTGCACACCGAGCGGCGGTTTCCGACCGGCTGCCAGCGGCTCGACGGCGCCCAGGCGGTGGACCTGCTCCGCCAGCGGTACGGCCTGCGCGAGGGCGGCCTGGACCGGGACCGCAACGCCACCCGGTACGCGGCCGGCCTGCTGCGGCAGGTGCGGGAGCGGGGAACGCTCACCGACCCGGCGCGGCTCGGCCGGCTGGTCGGTGAGATCGGCCCGGGGCTGACCGTCGACACCGGTGGGACGACCCTGCCGCTGCTGCTGTCCCTGGTCGCGCGGGCCGCCGCCGCCGAGCCGGTCGCGCTCGGCCTGCCGATCCGCTACGACGACTGGACGGACCGCGGCTTCGTGCAGCCGGACCCGACGCTCGCGCCCGGCTTCCTGGAGGCGCTACGCGCGGATCGGGTGGCCGGCTGGACCGCCGCCCACCCGGACCACGTCACGCCGCTGCGTCAGCGGTAGTCGTCCTCGTCGGCGGTGACCACCCGGGCCTGCTCCATCGCGTCCCAGTCGGCGACCTCCAGGCCCCGGTGCGGTTCGCCGTCGGTGTCGTCCGGGGTGGCCGAGGCGGCCTGCTCGACCGCGTCGGCCGGCTCCGCCTCGAGATCCCGCTCCTCCGGAGCGAGGTGGTGGCTCGGGGCGAAGTCCTCGTCGGGCTGACCCATCGTCCCTCCCTGCGTCTCGTGCGGGCGTCTGCCACCACCACCGTACGGGCTGGTCCGGGCCACCGCTCGGTGCCGGGCGGAACGGTGGAGTCGGCGATTGTCCCCTCCCCGGCGCGTGGCCCCTGCCAGGATGGTCCCGTGGGTTTCCTGATCCGACTGGCGATCACCGCGATCGCGTTGTGGGTCACCACGCTGATCGTGCCCGGGGTGGAGGTGACCGGCCGCAACGGTGGCAACACCGTGTTCACCCTGATCGTGGTGGCGCTCGTCTTCGGCGTGGTCAACGCCGTGCTCAAGCCGCTCATCAAGGTGTTCGGCTGCGTGTTCTACCTGCTCACGCTCGGTCTGTTCGCGCTCGTGGTGAACGCCCTGCTGTTCCTGCTCACCGACTGGATCGCCGGTCTGTTGAAGCTGCCGTTCCACGTGGACGGCTTCTGGGCGGCCTTCTGGGGGGCCATCGTGGTCGCCGTGGTGAGCTGGCTGATCAGCGTCGTCGTGCCGGACAGCCTGGAGGAGCGGTGAGCCGGCGCCGGGTCGGTTGTGCCCCGCCGGCGCTCCTACGGGATACTGCCCGCGGTGGACAGCGCGGTCCGGCGTACCCGTGGAAGTCAGCGGCCGGAACGGTCGCCTCCATGGAAGACAGCGGCCTGCACGGCCGAGAGCGGTAAGTAAGGAGCGTTCGACATGCCCATCGCTTCCCCCGAGGCTTACGCGGAGATGCTGGACCGGGCCAAGGCCGGCCGGTACGCGTACCCCGCGATCAACGTGACCTCCTCGCAGACGCTGAACGCGGCGCTCAAGGGCTTCGCCGACGCGGAGAGCGACGGCATCATCCAGGTCTCCACCGGCGGCGCGGAATACCTGTCCGGCCCGTCGATCAAGGACATGGTGACCGGCGCGAGCGCGTTCGCCGCGTACGCGCACGAGGTGGCCAAGAAGTACCCGGTCAACATCGCGCTGCACACCGACCACTGCCCGAAGGACAAGCTGGACAAGTTCGTCCGGCCGCTGATGGCCATCTCCCAGGAGCGGGTCAAGAACGGCCAGGAGCCGCTGTTCCAGTCGCACATGTGGGACGGCTCGGCCGTGCCGGTGGCGGAGAACCTGGAGATCGCCGAGCAGCTCCTCGCCGAGGCCGCCAAGGGCAAGATCGTCCTGGAGATCGAGGTCGGCGTCGTCGGTGGCGAGGAGGACGGCGTCGAGAACGCCATCAACGACAAGCTCTACACCACGGTCGAGGACGGCCTGGCCATGGTCGAGGCGCTGGGCCTGGGCGAGAAGGGCCGCTACATGGCGGCGCTGACCTTCGGCAACGTGCACGGCGTCTACAAGCCGGGCAACGTGAAGCTCCGCCCCGAGGTGCTCAAGCAGATCCAGGACGCGGTCGGCGCCAAGTACGGCAAGGACAAGCCGCTCAGCCTGGTCTTCCACGGCGGCTCCGGCTCGCTGCTGTCGGAGATCCGGGAGGCGCTGGACTACGGCGTGGTGAAGATGAACATCGACACCGACACCCAGTACACGTTCTCCCGCCCGGTCGCGGACCACATGTTCCGCAACTACGACGGCGTGCTGAAGGTCGACGGCGAGGTCGGCAACAAGAAGATGTACGACCCGCGCGTCTGGGGCAAGGCCGCCGAGGCCGGCATGGCCGCCCGCGTGGTGGAGGCCTGCGAGCACCTGCGCTCCACCGGCACCACCATGAAGTGACACCCCGGATGTAAGGAAGGGCCCCTTATTAACACAGCATGTTAATAAGGGGCCCTTCCTCTACCGGAGGCGTTAAGAGGGGGCCCTTCCTTTCACCGCACCAGGAGGCGGACGGCCTCGCGGACGTCGTCGGTGAGGTGGATCGTGTGGGACAGGTCGCCGAATGGGGAGGCGGCGAAGAGCGGCCGCAGCAGCGACTCCACCGGCAGCTCGGCGGTCCAGAACGTGCGGTCGAGGAAGACGTACGCCCCGCTCGCCCCGTCGGTGCCGTAGAACGTCTTGGTGGCCGCCTGGAACACCTCCTGCACTGTGCCGGCGCGGCCGGGCGCGAACACGATCCCGCCCCGGGCCAGGCGCAGGATGGTGTCCTCCCGGATGGCGTTGGAGAAGTACTTGGCGATCCGACCCGCGAACAGGTTCGCCGGCTCGTGGCCGTACAGCCAGGTGGGGATGGCGAGCCCGCCGGAGCGGGCCCACGCCGTGTCGGGCGCCGCCGGGCGGGGCGAGGGCAGCGACGGGCCGTCCGCGTACCGCTTGCGCACCGCCAGCGCCGCCGCCGTGTAGCGGTCGTGGTCGGTGAAGTCCGGCGCGACGGCGAGCAGGTCGATCGCGGCGGACAGCTCGTCGGCCGGCCAGGCCGCGAGGAACGCGCCCAGGTTCGCCGCCTCCATCACGCCCGGACCGCCGCCGGTCACCACCAGGCGGTCGGCCCGCGCCAGCTCCCAGCCCAGCACGGCGGCCATCCGGTACGCGACGCTGCCGCGCGGCACCGCGTGTCCGCCCATCACGCCCACCACCGACTGCGGCCCGTGCGCGGCCAGCCAGGCCCGGGTGGCGTCGGCCAGCGCGTTGTCCACGCCGTGGTCGTGCAGCCGCTGGCCGAGCGCCTCCCGGACGTCCGGCAGCGCCCCGCCGTGCGCGCGGAAGTGCGCGTACACCCGGGTGTCGTACATCTGGGTGAAGCCGCCCTCGGCGAAGCCGGCGGCCAGGTCGTCGGCGGTGTAGAGGTGCGACGGCTGGGTCGGGTAGGGCAGCCCGGAGAACGGCGGCACCACGTTGGCGCCGCGCCGGACCAGGTCGGCGCCCACCTCGCGGTCGGCGAACCGGCAACCCACGAAGAGCGCGCCGGCGACGTCGACGGCGCGCAGGTCGGGGACCGGGTCGAGGTCGAGGCGGAGGCCCTGCACGGTCAGGCCGGCGAGGGTCCCCCCGGCCAGCCGGCTGTCGAACTCGGTGCGGGTCTGGACCTCGTCGGCGTGGGGCGCGTGCGGCTCGATGACGTCCGCGGGTGGTGGGGTCGGCACCCGGTCATCCTGCCCCGGCCGGGCAACCTCGCAAACCCGGGCGGTACGGACAGGAGCCCGGCGGGCACGCCGCCGGGCTCCTGCGTAACCGGTTCCTGGGGAGGCTCCGGATCTGTAGTTGTAGTGCACGAACCACGCCTGCGGCATGGGCCGCGGGTACGTCCGCTCCCGCCGCAGGCGTGACGAAACCCTCAGCCGTTCAGCCACCCGACCCGCCCGACCCCCTCGCGCGCCCCAGGGCGAAGCGGGTTGAATGGGGCGATGCAGAACCTGTTGCCTGAGCCCCCGGCCACGTTGCTCCCGGCCGACGAGGAGGCCGACGCCACGCTCGCGACGGCGGTCGAGCAGGGCACCGACGAGGCGTACGCCGAGGTCGCGGCCCGCTTCCCGACCTACAGCGCGGCCTGGGCGGCGCTGGCCGGCCGCGCGCTCGCCGCGGGCCAGGTCGTCACGGCGTACGCGTACGCCCGCACCGGCTACCACCGGGGCCTCGACCAGTTGCGCCGCAGCGGCTGGAAGGGGCACGGCCCGGTGCCCTGGTCGCACGCCCCGAACCAGGGCTTCCTGCGCTGCCTCTACGTGCTCTCCCGGGCCGCCGGCGAGATCGGTGAGGCGGACGAGGCGGCCCGGTGCGCCCAGTTCCTCCGCGACTGCGACCCGGCCGCCGGCGACGCGCTGTCCGGCGACTGACCACTGCCGCGACGGCCGGTGCCCTCCCGGGTGCCGGCCGTCGCGCCCGTCCTACAGCCCTTCCGCCACCGACGCGGCGATCTTCAGCCAGGCGTCCCGGGTGGCGGAGGAGAGCTGCCCGTACCGCAGCGGCTCGCCGGTGTCGATGAGCCGCTCGTACGGCGCCAGCAGCACCGCCCGCGTCCGCGCCGCGAAGTGGGCCTGGATCGCGGGCAGGTCTATCTCCTTGCGCGACGGCGGCATCGAGACCACGGTGACCGCCTGCCGGACCAGCCGCTGCCGACCGCTCTGCTCCAGGTGGTCGAGCATCCGGGCGGCGGTCTCGGCCGAGTCGTTCCGCGCCGACATGGTCACCACGAGCTGGTCGGTGGCGTCCATCGCGGCCTGCCAGTTCTGCGCCCGGACGTTGTTCCCGGTGTCCACGAAGATCAGCTTGTAGAAGCGGCTGACCACCTCACGGATCTCGGCGAACGCGGCGGCCGTGAGCATCTCGCCGCCGGTCGCCGACTCGTCCGAGGCGAGCACGTCGAACATGCCCTCGCCCTGCGAGCGGACGTACTGCGACAGGTCGCCGACGCGGCCGTGCGGCCCCTGGAACTGGGCCAGGTCGCGCAGCATGTCCCGGACCGTCCGGGCGTGGAAGTCCTGCTGCGCCCGCATGCCGAGGGTGCCCTGGGTCTCGTTGTTGTCCCAGGCCAGCACGTATCCGCCGCGCTTCTGCCCGAACGTCATGGCGAGCAGCAGGATGGCCACCGTCTTGCCGGCGCCGCCCTTCGGGTTGACCACCGTCACCTGGCGCAGGCCGCCGAAGTTGCGGCGGACCATCTCGATGTCCCGCTTCACCTCCTGCTCGTGGCGGCCGGGCGCGAGCCGGACCAGCCCCATCCGGTTCACCACCGCGCGTACCCCCATGGTGGCCACCGGGTCGACCGGGCGGGCCTGCCGGCGGCGGGCGAAGTCCTCGGCGGTCGGGGGCGCCGCCTGCTGCGGCGTCCAGCCCTGCTCCGGGTACGGGGGCGTGACGTGCGGCCCCGGGGGCGCCGACTGAGGCGGCTAGATCGGAAGAGCACACGTCTGAAC
>NZ_CADEAU010000338.1 GCF_902825405.1 Micromonospora maritima
CGATGCGCTGCCGGACGGCTTCGCCGACGCGCTGCCCGACGGCTTGGGGCTGGCACTGCCGGACGGGGCCGGGCTGGCGCTCGGGCTCGGCGGCGGGGCGAGGGCCGCGCCGCTGCCGTCGGTGGCCTTGAGCACCTTGCGGAAGCGCAGCTCGGCGGCGCTGCCGACGTCGGTCAGGTCACGGTTCTGGCCGGGCAGGGAGATGACGATGTTGCGGTTGCCCTCGGTGACCACCTCGGCCTCGGCCACGCCGTAGGCGTTGACCCGGCTCTCGATGATCTGGCGGGCCTCCTCGAGGTTGCCGGCGGTCGGCGGCTTGCCGTCCACCGTGTTGGTGGCCTCGAGCGTCAGCCGGGTGCCGCCGATGAGGTCCAGGCCGAGCCGGGGCTCCAGCCGGTCCTTCCAGCCACCGCTGGCGCCGCCCGAGAAGAACACCAAAAGATAGAGGACGACGAAGATGAACCCGAGCACGGCGAGCTGCCGTCCGGGGCGCATCTGTCCCTGAGGTGGTGCCACGGCTGTCCTGTCTCCCTGTACGGTCGCGCCGCTTCCGCGGCGGCGACATCTGTCGGGCCGGGGGTGTCCGCCCGACTGCTCCGGCGGGTCGGCCCCGGCGGACGGCACGCCGCCCCGGACGCGACGCGGGGGCGCCGCGCGGGCCTGCCCGCGTGCCGGCGTCGGACGCCGACCCAACTATCCACTTGTGCGGGTGTCCCCGCTGCCCCGTCCGGGGCGGGCGGTCACTCCTTGACCGGCTCGGCTTCCTCGCTGATCGTCTCGGCCGCCGGCGCCTCGGCGCGCTTGACCACCCGGGCCACGGCCGGGCGCGCGTAACGGGTCTGCACGCCGGGAGCGACCTCCAGCAGGACCGTCTCGTCCTCGACCACGGTGACCGTGCCGTGCAGGCCGCCGATGGTGACCACCTCGTCGCCCGGGGCGAGGGCGGACTGCATCTGCTCGGCCTCACGGCGGCGCTTCTGCTGCGGACGGATCATCATGAAGTACATGACGACGAAGAGCAGAGCGATCATGAGGATCGGCGTCAGACCGCCGGCTCCTCCGCCACTCGCTGCTGCGTAAAGCACGGTGTCGACCTTCCGGTTGGCCTCCGCCGGCCCCGGGGGGCACCGCAGCGGAGGCGGATTCTCACGTCCTGTACAGACCGCGGCGAAGTCTAGTCCCTGCTCCTGAGAACACCGAATGCGGCACAGATCACGTTCGGATCACGGCTGATCGGTCTGGACCGAGAACAGATCGGGCCCGGCCGGGGCCTCCGCACCAAATGTACCATTCGGGGGCTTACGTCCTAGATGATGCCAGGCAGCCGCCGTCGCCACCCGACCGCGCGGGGTACGCGCCAGCAGCCCGGCCCGGACCAGGAACGGCTCGCAGACCTCCTCGACCGTGTCCGGCTGCTCCCCCACGGCCACCGCCAGCGTGGAGAGCCCGACCGGGCCGCCCCGGAACGAGTCGACGAGCGCGGTGAGCACCGCCCGGTCCAGCCGGTCCAGGCCCAGCGCGTCCACGTCGTAGACGGTCAGCGCGGAGCGCGCCGTCTCCACCGTCACCACGCCGTCGGCCCGCACCTCGGCGAAGTCGCGCACCCGGCGCAGCAGCCGGTTGGCGATCCGGGGCGTGCCCCGGGACCGCCCGGCGATCTCCGCCGCGCCGTCGGCGGTGATCGGCACGCCGAGGATCCGGGCGGAGCGGTGCAACAGGGTCTCCAGGTCGGCCGGAGAGTAGAAGTCGAGGTGCGCGACGAAGCCGAACCGGTCCCGCATCGGCCCGGTCAGCAGACCCGAGCGGGTGGTGGCGCCGACGAGGGTGAACGGCTCCACGTCGAGCGGGATCGCGGTGGCACCGGGGCCCTTGCCGACCACCACGTCGACCCGGAAGTCCTCCATGGCGCTGTAGAGCAGTTCCTCGGCCGGCTTGGCGATCCGGTGGATCTCGTCGATGAAGAGCACGTCGCCCTCGGCCAGGCTGGTCAGGATCGCGGCCAGGTCACCGGAGCGTTCGATGGCCGGCCCGCTGGTCACCCGGATGCCCGCGCCCAGCTCGGCGGCGACGATGTTGGCCAGGGAGGTCTTCCCGAGGCCGGGCGGCCCCGACAGGAGGATGTGGTCCGGCGGGGAGCCGCGCCGCATCGCGCCCTGCAACAACAGGTCGAGCTGGTCGCGGACCCGGTCCTGGGCGATGAACTCGGCCAGCCGCTTCGGCCGGACGCTGGCCTCGGCGTCCCGCTCCGCGTCGCTGACATACGCCGAGACCAGGTTCTCACTCGTCATGCCGGCTGACTCCCCGCGCTTGTCATCGGGTGCGGCCCAGGAGACGGATGGCCTGCTTGAGCAGGACCGGCACCGGCGGCGTGTCACCGTCGACGGTCTCGGCCACCGCGGCCACCGCCTGGTCGGCCTGCGCGGCCGTCCAGCCGAGCCCGACCAGCGCCTGACGCACCTGCTCCGGCCAGGCGCCGACGGTCACCCCGGCCGCGCCGTCGGGGCCGACCGGCACCGGACCGATCCGGTCGCGCAGCTCCAGCACGAGCCGCTCGGCGCCCTTCTTGCCGATCCCCGGCACCCGGGTCAGCGCGGCGGTGTCGGCGTTGGCGACGGCCTTGCGGACCGCGTCCGGCGTGTGCACCGCGAGCACCGCCTGGGCCAACCGGGGACCGACCCCGCTGGCGGTCTGGAGCAGCTCGAACAGCTGCTTGGCGTCGTCGTCGGCGAAGCCGTAGAGGGTGAGTGAGTCCTCCCGGACGACCAGGCTGGTGGCCAGCCGGGCCGGCTGCCCGACCCGCAGGTCGGCGAGCGTGCCGGGGGCGCACTGCACGGCCAGGCCGATGCCGCCCACCTCCACCACCGCGTGGTCCGGACCGGTCGCGGTCACCGTGCCGCGAACGCTGGCGATCATCGCGCCCCTCCTCGTCGGGCCCGCTGCGCGGCGGCGGCCAGCTTGGACCGGGTGCCACCGCGCCAGACGTGACAGATGGCCAGCGCCAGTGCGTCGGCGGCGTCGGCCGGGCGGGGCGGCTCGGCGAGCCGCAGCAGCCGGGTGACCATGGCCGTCATCTGCGCCTTGTCGGCCTGCCCAGAGCCCGTCACCGCCGCCTTCACCTCGCTCGGGGTGTAGGTGGTCACCGGCAGCCCGGCCCGCGCGCCGGCGAGCACCGCGATGCCGCTGGCCTGGGCGGTGCCCATCACCGTGCGCACGTTGTGCTGGCTGAACACGCGTTCCACCGCGACCGCGTCCGGCCGGTGCTCGGCGACCAGGTCGGTGAGCGACCGGTCCAGGTGCAGCAGGCGCAGCGGCAGGTCGTCCTCGGGGTCGGTGTAGACCACGTAGTAGGCGACCAGCGTGCACGGGCGACCGGGGACGCCCTCGACCACGCCGACCCCGCACCGGGTCAGCCCCGGGTCGACGCCGAGCACGCGCACGCCGCCTCCTCCCCGAGCCGTCAGCAGTACGTGTGTTCGACACACCCTACTGGTGCGCCCGGAGCACCGGACGACCGGACACGCCGGGGCCGACAGGTGCGCGCCGCACCACACACTGAAGCGGTCGAGTATGTGTCGCCGCCCCATGTGCCCGAGGCCACACGCCTCGTAACTTCTTGCGCCATGACGGCAGAACCCGTGGCGGTCCCCCACGTCGTACACGTCGACCTCTCCGGTCGCACCGCCCTGGTGACAGGTGGTGGCAGCGGCATCGGGCGGGCCTGCGCCCTGCGGCTGGCGGCGGCCGGCGCCTCGGTCGTGGTGCTGGACCGCAACGTGGAGGCGGCGAAGGCGGTGGCCGCCGAGGCGGGCGGCCGGGCCGAGGGGGTCGACCTGGCCGACCCGGAGGCGGTGGACCGGCTCGACGTCGACGCCGACATCGTGGTGAACAACGCCGGCCTGCAACACGTGGCGCCGGTGCAGGATTTCCCGGTCGAGCGGTTCGAGTACATCCAGCGGGTGATGGTCGAGGCGCCGTTCCTGCTGATCCGCCGGGCGCTGCCCCGGATGTACGCCAACGGCTGGGGCCGGATCGTGAACATCTCCTCGGTGCACGGGTTGCGCGCGTCGCCGTACAAGGCGGCGTACGTGTCGGCGAAGCACGCGCTGGAGGGGCTGTCGAAGGTGGTCGCGCTGGAGGGCGCGGCGCACGGGGTGACGGCCAACTGCATCAACCCGGCGTACGTGCGGACCGCGCTGGTGGAGAGCCAGATCGCCGACCAGGCGGCCCGTCACGGCATCGGCGAGGACGAGGTGGTGGAGAAGATCATGCTGGCCCGGGCGGCGATCAAGCGGCTGATCGAACCGGAGGAGGTGGCGGAGCTGGTGGCGTACCTGTGCGCGCCGCCCGCCGCGTTCCTCACCGGCGCGTCGATCGCCCTCGACGGGGGCTGGACGGCCAACTAGTGGCGCCGCGCACAATGTCGGTCATGTCGTCGCCGGTCGAGTTCCTGGAGCTGCTGGCGCGCGAGGCCGCCGCGGTCGAGTTCGAGGGCCCGCTGGTCGCCGCGCGCGCCGCCGGCCTGCCCGCCGAGCGCCTGGCCGAGCTGGAGCAGGCGAAGGTGGTCGCGCTGCGGGTGCGGGCGCTGCTGGAGCGCCGCCGGCGGCGGGAGACCGAGTTGTCCGGGCTGTACGACACCGCCAGCGACCTGGCCGGTCTGCGCGACCTGGACGACGTGCTGCGGGCGATCGTGCACCGGGCGCGGATCCTGCTCGGCACCGACGTGGCCTACATGACGCTCAACGACGACGAGCGCGGTGACACCTACATGCGGGTCACCGACGGGTCGATCTCGGCCCGCTTCCAGCGGTTGCGCCTGGAGATGGGTGACGGGCTGGGCGGGCTGGTGGCGCAGACCGGCACGCCGTACGTCACCGCGAACTACCAGGAGGACGAGCGGTTCCGGCACACCGGGGAGATCGACGGCGGGGTGGGCGAGGAGGGCCTGGTGGCCATCCTCGGCGTGCCGCTGCGGCTCGGTTCGAGCGTGATCGGCGTGCTCTACGCGGCCAACCGCTCGGCCCGGCCGTTCGCCCGGGAGGAGGTGTCGCTGCTGGTCTCGCTGGCCGCGCACGCGGCGGTGGCGATCGACACCGCCCGGCTGCTGGCCGAGACCCGCTCGGCGCTGGAGGAGCTGTCGGCGGCGAACGGCACGATCCGGGCGCACAGCACCTCGGTGGAGCGCGCCGCGGCCGCGCACGACCGGATGACCGCGCTCGTCGTGCGCGGCGGCGGGATGGAGGACGTGGCCGCGGCGGTGACCGAGGTGCTCGGCGGGGCGCTGCTGGCGCTGGACGCCGAGGGCCGGCGGCTGGCCCGGGTGGGCGAGATCGAGGAGCCGGACCGCGCGGACATCGTGGAGGCGGTGGCCGCGTCGCGCACCGAGGGGCGCAGCGTGCGGCGCGGCCCACTGTGGTACGCCGCCGTGGTGGCCGGCGCGGAGAACCTGGGCGCGCTGGTGCTGCGCCCGGACGACGAGCTGGTCGACGCGGACCAGCGGATCCTGGAGCGGGCGGCGCTGGTGACCGCGTTGCTGCTGCTGTTCCGTCGCACGGTGGCCGAGGCGGAGGGTCGGGTCCGGGGCGAGCTGCTCGACGACCTGATCGCCCGGCCGCTGCGCGACGCCGACGCGCTGCGCAGCCGGGCCCGCCGGATCGGGGTGGACCTGGACGCCCCGCACGTGCTGGTGGCGGTCGGCGACGACGCGTTCGCCGAGACCGGCTCGGCCCGGCAGCGGGTGCTGTCGTGGGCCACCACGTACGCCTCGACCCGGGGTGGGCTGGCCGCGGCGCGCGACGGCCGGGTGGTGCTGATGCTGCCCGGTCAGGACGCCGGCGGGGCGGCGCGCGCGGTGGCCCGGGACCTGTCCCGGGT
>NZ_CADEAU010000339.1 GCF_902825405.1 Micromonospora maritima
GGCGACGCCGGCGACCGCGCGTCACCGCCCGGTCGATGGCGGCGCGGACCGGGCCGGTCGGCGGGGCCAGTTCCTCGTGGCGGGCGAACGCCGCCCGCAGCTCGTCCTCGATCATGAGCAGACCTCCACGTGTGCGGCTCGGAGGGTGGCCAGGGCGCGCGAGATGCTGGACCGGACGGTGCCGACCGCACAGCCGAGCACCTCGGCGATCTCCGCGTCGGGCAGGTCCTCGTAGTAGCGCAGCACCAGCGCCGCGCGTTGCCGGCGCGGCAGCCCGGCCAGCCAGGTCCAGACCTGGTCCCGGTCCACCGCGGACTGGGCGTGGTCCGCCCGCGCCGGCACCGTCTCGTCCGGCTCGCCGCGCAGCAGCACCCGACGGGCCCACGAGCCGCGCCGCCAGTCGACGAACTGGTTGGTCAGCATCCGGCGCACGTACCGTTCGGGCGCGTCGCTGCGCGCCACCCGACGCCAGTGCAGCTGGACCCGGACCATGGTCTCCTGCACCAGGTCCTGGGCCTGGTGCGGGTCACCGGTCAGCATGACCGCGTACCGCAGCAGGGCGCCCAGCCGCGCGTCGGCGAACTCCTCGTACGTCACTGCACCTCCCGGTGTCCCGATTGGAGGACGGATCCGGGGAGCCGGAACGTTGCGGCATCCGTGATCAACCGTTCGGTCAATGTTCGCCGGCCGGGGCAGCGGGTCGGCTTAAGGAATCTTTAAGCTCCACGGGCTCCACCTGATCACCCCCACGGGAGGACCCCCCTCATGCTCAGCAACTCCACCCGGCGTTGGCTCGCCGGGTTGGGCGTCGCAGGCGCGTTCGTCGCCGCCTCCGCCACCCCCGCCGTCGCCGGCGGATCCCAGATCAAGCTGGGCCTCTACTTCAGCGACACCACGATCGCCACCAACAGCGACGGCAAGATCGAGCGGAGCAGGCTCTTCAGCTCCGCGCCGACCGTGCTGCACGACGTCGCCATCCGCTACGACTTCTCCGACCTGGCCGGCAAGGTGACCGTCGGCGACGACGACCCCTACTGCAGCAACCCGTCGGAGTATGTGCTGCTCTGCACCGACCCGTTCGAGATCGACGTCGACGAGTGGGGCTCGAACGGCATCTTCGAGGTGGAGCTCAAGGCCACCGACAAGGCGAAGGACGGCGATGCCGGCACGCTGAAGGTGACCATGACCGCCGCCGGCTACGACCCGGTCTCGCACGACGCGAAGATCCGGATCGGCGAGGGCGTCGACCTGGCCGCCGGCCAGGAGATCGAGACCTCGGCCGCGCCGGGTAAGGCCTTCACCGCTCCCGTCACGGTCGGCAACGCGGGCGAGACCGCCGCCAAGGGCGCCGTCGCCATCTTCTACAACGACTACGGCCTGAACGCGGCCAAGCACTTCAACAACTGCACGTACGTGGGCGACGAGCTGCGCACCTGCAAGTTCGACGAGGAGTTGCCGGCGGGACGCACGTTCAGCGCGTCGATGCCGTACGTCCTCGGCGCGGACACCTACGCCCCGAGCTCCAAGTACGGCGAGATCATCTGGATGACCCCGGCCGAGTTCGAGGACTTCCAGAAGGACGTGGACTTCTACCAGGAGACCATCGGTGAGCCCGGTACCGACGGCAAGCTGGCGCTCGTCCCGGCCGCCAAGGTGACCTCTCAGGGCTTCCAGGCCGACCGGCAGCCGGAGAACAACGGCACGATCCTGACGGTCAACGCGACCGGCAAGAACGGCACCGACCTCGAGGCGCTCGGCACCTCGGTGACCGGCAAGGCCGGCGCCACGGTCAAGGCGACCTTCGGGCTGCGCAACAACGGCCCGGCGACTCTCGACTACAACCGGGCGGGCAGCTCGGTCACCTACCTGAGCTTCGACGTGCCGCAGGGCACGACGGCGGTCGCCGTGCCGGAGAACTGCATCACCAGGAACGGCGACGAGTGGGGCGAGCCGGGCGAGCCGGGCCAGCGCCACTACTTCTGCTACTTCGACAGCGTGCTGAAGGCCGGCGACTCGGCGATGCTGGACTTCTCGCTCCGGGTCGACAAGGTGATCGCCAACGCGACCGGGCCGGTGAAGATCAATGCCACGTGCCAGTGCGACGGCGGCTTCACCCGTGACCTGAAGCCTGCCAACGACACCGCCAAGGTCGTCGTGAACGCCGCCCCGGCTGGCGACGGCGGCCAGGGTGGCGGTGACGGCGGCACGCTGCCGATCACCGGTTCCTCCACCGGCCTGATCGCCGGCATCGGCGCGCTGCTGCTCGCCGCCGGCTTCGGCGGCTACGTGGTGGCCCGCCGCCGCAAGACCCGCTTCGTCGCCTGACCAAGCGCACCGCGGTGCCCCGCCGACCACCCCGGTCGGCGGGGCACCGCCGTATCCGGACCACGAAAGAACCAACCAGACAGCGCGGCGCGGGCGGAGAACGACCACGTCAGGTTTCCGGGGAGTCCGACCCGCGCAGGGATCAAGCCTGACCGCCCGGAGCGGGTCGGGCTCCCCGGAAACCCCCACGACACAGCCAGAAGATCAAGGGACCATCGAACCCGTGCTGCTGACCCTCACCACGACCCACCGCCCCGCGACCGACCTCGGCCACCTCCTCGTGAAGCACCCGGACCGCGTGCAGAGCTTCGACCTGCCCGCCGGCGTCGCGCACGTGTTCTACCCCGAGGCGGACGAGGCGCGGTGCACGGCGGCGCTGCTGGTCGAGGTCGACCCGCTGAAGCTGGGCGCCGGTCGGGGCCGCCGGCAGGCGACCGCTCCGGAGGGCTTCACCCTCGGGCAGTACGTCAACGACCGCCCGTACGCGGCGTCCAGTCTGCTCTCCTCCGCGCTGGCGAAGGTCTTCCGTTCGGCGCTGCGCGGCGAGTCGCGGGACCGTGCCGAGCTGGCGACCACCGCGATCCCGCTGACCGTACGGGTGCCGGTGCTGCGCTGCCGGGGCGGCGCCGAGCTGGCGGTACGGGTGTTCGCCCCGCTCGGCTGGACCGTGACGGCCACGCCGATCCCGCTCGACGAGGCGTACCCGGAGTGGGGTGACAGCCGGTACGTCGACCTGACGCTGACCGGCACGCTGCGGCTCGCGGACGCCCTGAACCACCTGTACGTGCTGCTGCCCGTGCTGGACGACGCCAAGCACTACTGGGTCGCGCCGGACGAGGTGGACAAGCTGCTGCGGGCCGGATCCGGCTGGCTGGCCGGCCACCCCGAACGGGGTCTGATCACCCGGCGCTACCTGGCGCACCGGCGGGCCCTGGCGGGTGCGGCGCTGGCCCGCCTGGCCGAGCTGCGCCTGGCCGACGAGCCGACCGCCGACGACAGCATCGACCCGGAGCAGCCCGTGGAGACGCCCCGGGCACCCCTGGCCGCACAGCGGCGGGAGGCGGTGCTCGCCGCGCTGCGGGACAGCGGCGCGAGCCGGGTCGTGGACCTGGGCTGCGGCGGCGGCGCGCTGCTCACCTCGCTCGTCGCCGACCGGCGGTTCACCGAGGTGGTCGGCGTCGACGTCTCCGACCGGGCGCTCGGCCTGGCCGCCCGCCGGCTGCGGCTGGACCGGCTGCCCGAGCGGCAGCGGGACCGGATCCACCTGCGACAGTCCGCGCTGACCTACCGGGACGACCGGCTGCGCGGCTACGACGCGGCGGTGCTGATGGAGGTGGTGGAGCACCTCGACCCGCCGCGGCTGCCGGCGCTGGAGGACGCGGTCTTCGGTCACGCCCGTCCGGGCACCGTGGTGGTGACCACGCCGAACGTCGAGTACAACGTCCGCTACGAGGGGCTGGCGCCGGGCCGGTTCCGGCACGCCGACCACCGGTTCGAGTGGACCCGGGCGGAGTTCGCCGCCTGGGTGGGGCGGGTGGCGGCGGCGCACGGCTACACGGCCACGATCACCGGGGTGGGCGACGCCGACCCGGAGCTGGGCACACCGACCCAGATGGCGGTGCTGACCCGTGACGACCGGAAGGAGGAGACGAACCGATGACCGTCCTGGACATTCCCGAACTCGCCCTGGTGGCGCTGGTCGGTGTCTCCGGCTCCGGCAAGTCCACGTTCGCCCGCCGGCACTTCACGCCCAGCCAGGTGCTCTCCTCGGACACGTTCCGGGGCCTGGTGGCCGACGACGAGAACGACCAGTCCGCGTCCGCCGACGCGTTCGACGCGCTGCACCACGTCGCCGGGATCCGGCTGCGGCGGGGGCGGCTGACCGTGGTCGACGCGACGAACCTCCAGCCGCACGCCCGGGCCGGGCTGATCCGGGTGGCCCGGGAGCACGACGTGCTGCCGGTGGCGATCGTGCTGGACGTGCCGGAGACGGTGGCCTGGGAGCGCACCGAGGCCCGCGCCGACCGGACCCACGGCCGGCAGGTGCTCACCCGGATGCGGCGGGACCTGCGGCAGTCGTACGGGCGGCTGGCCCGCGAGGGCTTCCGAAAGGTGCACGTGCTGCGCGGGGTGGAGGAGATCGACGCCGCGGAGATCCGCTTCGAGCGGCTGTTCAACGACCGGCGGGAGCTGACCGGCCCGTTCGACGTGATCGGGGACGTGCACGGCTGCCGTACCGAGCTGGAGACGCTGCTGTCCCGGCTCGGCTACGCGCTGCGGCACGACGACGCGGGCCGCCCGGTGGACGCGGCGCACCCGTCGGGGCGTACCGCGGTGTTCGTCGGCGACCTGGTGGACCGCGGCCCGGACTCGCCAGGCGTGCTGCGCCTGGTGATGGGCATGGTGGCGGCCGGCCACGCGATCTGCGTGCCGGGCAACCACGAGCAGAAGCTGCTGCGCAAGCTGCGCGGCCGGGACGTCCGGCTGACCCACGGCCTGGCCGAGACGATGGAGCAGCTCGCCGCCGAGACGCCGGAGTTCGTCGCCGAGGCGGAGACGTTCATCGACGGCCTGGTCAGCCACTACGTGCTGGACGGCGGGCGGCTGGTGGTGGCGCACGCCGGCCTCAAGGAGGCCTACCACGGCCGGGCGTCCGGCCGGGTGCGGTCGTTCGCGCTCTACGGCGAGACCACCGGCGAGACCGACGAGTACGGCCTGCCGGTGCGCTACCCGTGGGCGCGCGACTACCGCGGCTCGGCGATGGTCGTGTACGGGCACACGCCGACGCCCGAGCCGGAGTGGGTGAACAACACCATCTGCCTGGACACCGGCTGCGTGTTCGGCGGCAAGCTGACCGCGCTGCGCTACCCGGAGAAGGAGCTGGTCGCCGTTCCGGCGGTGCGGGAGTGGTACGCCCCGGCCCGCCCGCTGGTGCCGCCCACGCCGGCTCGCCCGGACACCGTGCTCGACCTGGCCGACGTGACCGGGCGACGGCACCTCAACCACGCGTACGGGTCGCTGACCGTGCCGGCCGAGAACGCGGCCGCCGCGCTGGAGGTGATGAGCCGCTACGCGGTCGACCCGGGCCGGCTGGTCTGGCTGCCACCGACCATGGCGCCCTGCTCGACCTCGACCGTGGACGGGTTCCTGGAGCACCCGGCCGAGGCGTTCGCCGACTACCGCGCGGCCGGCGTCGACCGGGTGGTCTGCGAGGAGAAGCACATGGGCTCCCGGGCCGTGGTGCTGGTGGAGCGGGAGCCGGGGCGGTTCGGCGGCGGGGCCGTGCACACCCGTACCGGCCGGCCGTTCTTCGGTCCGCCGCTCGACGACGAGCTGCTGGCCCGGGTACGCGCGGCGGTCACCACCGCCGGCCTCTGGGCCGAGCTGGGCACCGACTGGCTGCTGCTCGACACGGAGTTGCTGCCGTGGTCGGCGAAGGCGGGCGGACTGATCCGCGAGCAGTACGCGGGGGTCGGCGCGGCCGGCCGGGCGGCGCTGCCGGCGGTGCTCGCCACGCTGGACG
>NZ_CADEAU010000340.1 GCF_902825405.1 Micromonospora maritima
CGACCGCCGGCCGGGGAGCCGGGACGGCCGGCGCCGGGCGCATCTCCCGCAGCGTCCGGCCGCCGCGACGCAGGAGTTGCGCCAGCGGCGTCGCCGACACCACCACCTGCGGTCCGAGGTCGTGGGCGATCACCCGGTACAGCGCCTCGACGCCGTCGGCCGGCGGGATGCCGTACGCGGGCGCCGCGCCGACCGGCACCGGGGGCGGCGGCGTGACCTCGGCCGCCGGGCCGCCCAGCGCCTGGTCCAGGGTCTGCCCGTCGATCACCCGCATCAGGAAGTCGGTGGCGGCGACCAACTCGACGCCGTCGTCGTCGACGAGCGTCACGTCGCCGTTGAAGTAGCTGTCGCCGGCGCTCTCGTCCAGCCGCAGGTGCACCCAGAGCCTCGGCGTCAACGGGGACCGGATCACCAGCCGCCCGTAGCCCATCGGCACGCAGCCGCCCATCGTCGGGCTCTTGCCGAACGCCGTCGCCTCGTCGAGCACCGACGGGTGCAGGGGCATCCGGTCCACCTCGGCCCGGACGACGTCGGGCATCTCCAGCAGGGCCAGTTTGTCCGGCCCGTCCCCGTGGTGCACCTCGCGGATGTTGCGCCAGTGCGGGCCGAGCCGGAACCAGCCGGAGGAGGCGAGTTCCTCCTCGGTGAAGTTGCCCGCCACCTTCGGGCACCGGCCCCGGATCGCGTCGAGGTCCAGCCGCGGCGGCTCACCGGCGGGCAGCCAGCGGACCGTGCCCTGCGCGTGGGTCCGGCCGAGGCTGCTGCTCACGTGGAAGCGCAGGGTCTCGCCGGCCTCCCGGACGAACTGGATCCGCACCTGCGCGGAGGCCCCCTCGGGCAGCGCCAGCGGCTGGACGAACACCACGTCGGCCAACTCGACCACGTGGTCGCCGGGCGGCGGGGCGACCGCGTCGACGAACGCGGCCCGCACCGACTCCAGGTAGGTCACCCCGGGCAGCAGCGGACGCCCGTCCGACCGGTGCTCGTCGAGCAACCAGTGGGTGCTCGCGGAGAGCGTGCCGCCGTACCAGGGCAGTCCGCCCGGCACCGGGTAACGGGTGTCGAGCACCGGGTGGCCGAAGGGCTCGCCGGCCGGCCGGGTCGGGTCGGGGATCTCGGCGGCCATGCCGACCTCCCGCCAACCGCCGAAGTTGACCGAGACGACCCGGCGGGCCCAGTCGGTCGCCCACCGCGCGTACGCGTCCTTGAACAGGTTCGCGGCGCAGTAGTCGACCTGACCGAGGTCGCCGGCCACCGCCGCGTCCGACGAGCAGAGCACCACGAAGTCCAGCGGCAGGTCGGCGAAGACCCGGCGCAGGGTCACGGTCCCGGTCACCTTGGGCCCGAGCACGGCGTCGGCGGCGGCGGCGGAGCGCACCTCGATCATGCCGCCGCCGGGCAGGCCGGCGGCGTGCAGGATGCCGTCGAGCCGGCCGAACCGGTCGAGTGTCGCGGCGCGTACCCGACGCAGCGCGGTCTCGTCGGCGACGTCGGCGGCGAGGGTCAGCACCTCGGCGCCGTGCTCCTCCATCCGCCGGATCGCGGCCATCGCCCGGCCGGTCCGGTCCCGGTCGCCGTGCTCGGCGAGGTGGGCGTCCCAGGCCGCGCGGGGCGGCAGGGCGGTACGCGAGACCAGCACCAGGCGGGCCCGCGACTGCCCGGCCAACGCCTCGGCGACGGTGATGCCGATGCCACCGGTGCCGCCGAGGACGAGGTAGACGCCACCCTCACGCAGGCCCGCGCCGTACGGGTCGGTCGGCTCGACCGCCACCGGACGGTGGTCCGGCACCCAGCGGCGGCCCCGACGCACCGCGACCTGCGGGTCGGTCGCCGGACGGCCCAGTTCGGCGAGGACCGCCGCGACCGGGTCCGGCTCGTCGGCGGCGACGTCCACGTGCCGGGCGGACAGCCAGGCGAGTTCGTTGGGGGCCACCTTGGTCACGCCGACGACGGTGGCGTGCTCCGGGCGGGTCAGGTCGCCGCCCACCACGTCCTGGGTGCCGATCGTGACCACGTCCAGGTGCACCCGCTCCGGATCGACCGCGGCCAGCGCCCGCACCAGCGCCAGCAGGCTGTGGAAGCCGGTGCGCTGGGCCTCGGTCACCGCGACCGGGTCGGTCGGGTCGACCGCGTCCCCGGCCGCGAACGCGTGGACGAACCGCTCCGGCAGGCCGTCGACGGCCAGGGCGGCGACCAGCGCGTCGTAGTCCTCGGCGCGGTCCGGCCGCAGCACGTGGCGGCCCCGCTCGTCGCGCCCGAAGGAGGCGCCGGCGACCACCTCCTGGACGTCGACACCCATCGCGAGGAGCCGGTCGGCCAGCCCGGCGGCCCCGCTCGCGGGGCTGAGGACCACACACCGCCCGGGCAGGGCGGGCCGCCCGGCGGGCGCCGTGGCGAGCCGCCAACCCGGCACACTGAACCAGTCGTCGAGCCCGCCGGCCGGCTCGACCCGGACGTCGGCGACCGTTGCCGCGGTTGTCTCCGGCGCGAGCGCCGACGTCGGGGCCGCGACCCGCTCGGGCTGCGGGTCCGGGTCGACCCAGTGCCGGATCCGCTCGTACGGGTAGTGCGGCAGCGACACCCGCCGGGCGACCCCGCCGCACGCCTCGGCGGCCAGCGACACCCCGGACACCCAGAGCCGACCGGCGGCGCCGTACAGCGTCTCCTCGTCGGTGGCCTTGTCGCCCTGGCCCGGCAGGCTCTGCACCGGAGCGGGGCTGCCCTCGGCGAGCTGCCGGCGGGCCTGCCCGGACAGCTGCCGTCCCGGACCGCACTCCACCAGCGCCCACGGGCCGTCCTCGCGCAGGGTGGCCAGGCAGGCGTCGAACCGGACCGGCTCGCGCAGGTGACGGGTCCAGTAGTCGGGGTCGGTGGCCTGCGCGTCGGTGATCCAGTCACCGGTCAGGTCGGACAGGTAGCGCAGGGCCGGCGCCCGCATCGGCACCGAGGCGACCACCGCCCGGAAGTCGGGCAGGATCGGGTCGACCATGGCCGAGTGGAACGCGTGCGAGGTGCGCAGCTGCTTGGCCGACACGTCGTCGGCGCGCAGCCGCCGGGCGAACTCCTCGACCGCCTCCGGCGGCCCGGCCACCACGCAGGAGCCCGGGGCGTTGACGGTGGCGACGGTCAACCCGGCGGGCAGCATCGGGCTCACCTCGGCCTCGCCGAGGCCCACGGCGAGCATCCGGCCCGGGGGCAGCGACTGCATCAGCTCGCCCCGTGCCGCGACCAGCCGCAGGGCGTCCGCCAGGTGGAAGACCCCGGCGAGGGCGGCGGCCACGTACTCGCCGACGGAGTGCCCCACCATCGCCGCGGGTTCCACCCCCCAGGAGCGCCAGAGCAGGGCCAGCGCGTAGTCGACGACGAACACGGCGGGCTGGGTGTAACGGGTCTGCGCCAGCAGGTCCGCCCGGTCCGGGTCGAACGCCACCTCCCGGATGTCGACCTCCAGGTGCGGCCGGAGCAGGTCGGCGCACTCGTCGACCGCCGCGGCGAAGACCGGTTCCCGCTGGTACAGGCGGGCCCCCATGCCCGGGGACTGGGAGCCCTGACCGGGCAGGAGGAACCCCACCCGCGCCGGTCCGGCCGTGCCCCGGAGCAGCCGCCGGGCGTGGTTGAGCCCCGCCACCGCGTCGGCCGCGTCGGCGACGACCACGGCGGCGCGGTGCGCGTGCTCCCGCCGTCCGGTCCGCAGCGTGTACGCCACGTCGCCGAGGTCCAGGGTCGGGTTGTCGGTCAGGTGGCGGGCGAGCCGGGCGGTGGCCGCGCGCAGTGCCGTCTCGGTACGCGCGGACACCTGGAGCAGGTGTCGCTCGCGGGGGGCGGTGATCCGTGCTTCCGGAGCCTCCTGGAGGACGAGGTGCACGTTGGTGCCGCCGAAGCCGAACGAGCTGACGCCGGCCCGGCGCGGCGCGCCGTCCGCCGTCCACTTCGACAGGGTCGAGTTCAGCCGGAACGGGCTGGTCTCGATGTCGATCGCCGGGTTGGGGCGGTCGTAGTTCAGCGACGGCGGGATCACCTGGTGGGTCAGGGCCAGCGCGGTCTTGATCAGGCCGATCACGCACGAGCCCTGGCTGAGGTGCCCGACGTTGCTCTTCACCGAGCCGAGCGCGCACCAACCGACGTCGGTGCTGCCGCGCCGGAAGACGTCGTTGAGCGCGGCGAACTCGATCGGGTCGCCCATCAGGGTCCCCGTGCCGTGGGCCTCCACGTAGGACACCGTGCGCGGGTCGACGTCGGCGACCGCGAGCGCCTGCTGCACGGCGGTGGCCTGGCCCTCCTGGCTGGGCGCGCTGAACGACACCTTGACGTTGCCGTCGTTGTTCACCGCGTTGCCCAGGATCACCGCGTGCACGGTGTCCCCGTCGGCGAGCGCCGCGTCGAGCCGCTTCAGCAGGACCACGCCGCCGCCGCTGGCCCAGAGCGTGCCGCCGGCGTCGGCGTCGAAGGGGCGGACGTGCCCGTCCGGCGACTCCGGCGACCCCTCCAGGTAGAGGTAGCCCGCGCCGATCGGGAACTCGATGCTCACCCCGCCGGCCAGCGCCATGTCGCACTCGGCGTTGCGCAGCGCCTCGCACGCCAGATGGATCGCCACCCCCGAGCTGGAGCAGGCGGTGTGCACGCTCATCGCGGGCCCGCGCAGGCCGAGCCGGTAGGACACCGACGTGGCCAGGTAGTCGGGGCCGTTGCCGACGTGCGACAGCGACGCTCCCGACGACCGCCAGATCGAGGAGTTCCGCTTGACGTGTTCCCAGTGGTACGTCTCCTCCCCCGCGCTGCCGTAGACGGCGATGTCGCCGGGGTAGCGGGACGGGTCGACGCCGCCGTCCTCCAGGGCGCTGTGCGCCAACTCCAGGAACAGCCGGTACTGCGGGTCGGTGACCTCCGCCTCGCGCTTGCTCATCCCGAACAGGGTGTGGTCGAGCTTGTCCAGGTCGTCGAGGTTGGCCACGGCGGACACGAACGCGGGGTCGTCCACCTCCTCCGCCGGCAGCCCGGTGGCGAGCTGCTCCTCCCGGGAGGTGAAGGTGACCGACTCGACGCCGTCGACCAGGTTCCGCCAGAACTCGCGGACGTCACCGGCGCCGGGCACCCGGCAGGCCATGCCGACCACGGCGATCGGCCCCATGCCCGGCAGGTCGCCCGGGCCCGACTCGTTCCTGCTCTCGGTCATTGCTGTCCCTCCGTGGGGCGGTCGAGCGAACGGTTGCGCCACGCGTCGCGGGTGAGCATCGCCTCGCGGCGGGCGGTGGCCCTGGTGACGGCCCGGCTGTGGGTGTCGCTGGTGGTGGTGCCGTCGAGGGTGCCGGCGAAGGTCCGCACGGTCGGCAGGCGGAACAGGTCGGCCAGGCGCACCTCGCGGCCGAACTCCTGGACCAGGCGGTGCCGGAGTTCGGTGACCACCAGCGAGGTGCCGCCGCTGTCGAAGAAGTTGTCGTCCAGGCCCACCGAGTCGCGGCCGAGGACCGCACGCCACAGGGCGGCCACCCGACGTTCGGTGGCGGTGGCGCCGGCGAGCCGGAGCGAGGTGGCCGGCAGTCCGGTCGGGTTCTCCGGCAGCTCGTCGGCGCGCAGCGTCACGTTCAGGCCCACCCCGACCACGATCGCGGGCGGTTGGGCGGCCCCGTCGCCGGGCACCGCCTCGGCCAGCACGCCGGCGCACTTCGCGCCGTCGACGAGCAGGTCGTTCGGCCACTTCAGCTTGGCGTCCACCTCGGCCAGCAGGCGTACCGCCTCGACCAGCGCGACGCCGGCCAGCAACGGCAGCCAGCCGTACCCGGTGGCCGGCACGGGCGACCAGCCGCGCTCGGCGACCGCCTCGCCCGGCCGGAGCAGGACGCTGGCC
>NZ_CADEAU010000341.1 GCF_902825405.1 Micromonospora maritima
CCGGCCCCGGCGACCCGGCCCCGCCGCCGCCCGCGCCGCCGCTGACCGGTCGTGCCGCGCCCTTTCGCTGAGTCGGGGATCAGCGGATGTTCAGTCGGTTGGCCGACTGTCCGCTGCCGACCGGGCGAGCATGCTGGGCCCGGGGGCGGTCCGGGGGGACCTGCCGGATGCGGAGGGGCGGCCATGGCGGGTGACGCCGGTCCGGGCGGAGCCCGGGAGGTGCTGCTGGTGCTCGCGGTCGCGGGCGCCGGTCTGGCGCTCGCCGTGGTGGCCGCGTTCGGCCCGTGGCACCCGACCGTGGACGGTCCGCAGGACCGTGGCGCGGCCCGCACGTTCAAGCCCGGGTGATCCGCACTGTCGACCGGATCGAGAATGTCACGCAGTGTGACGTCCTCCGGCGACTGTCCAGTAGGAATGGATATACCGCTGAGGCATAAATATGCCTCAGCGGTATATCGCCTCGGAGGGATGCCTTCGTCTGTGGGGCACTCATCACAGACGAGCGTCCCGACACGACCGCCCGGGGCGCGAGCAGCCGGGCGGGGCCCCGGCACCGGGCCCCGCCCGGCGTCAGGGCGCCGGCGCCCGGTCCGCCAGCAGGTCCGCCAGCGTGGTCCGGTCCACCACCAGCGCGATCGCCCCGTCCACGGCCAGCCAGACGTCCCGCAGCCCGGTGGCCACCCCGTGATAGCCGGTCCGGTCGGCCGGCATGCCCCGGACGCTGGTGAGCGCGCCGCCGACCGCGCGGAGCACGTCACCGACACTGATCTCCGCCGGCGCCCGGGTCAGCGCGTAACCGCCCTCGGTGCCGCGGTGGCTGTGCAGCAGCCCGGCCCGCCGCAGGTCGAGCAGGATCCCCTGGAGGAAGCTGAGCGGGATGGCCTGACTGTCGGCCAGGCTCGCCGCCTTGACCAGTTCGCCGCTACCGGAGCCGCCGCCGGCATCGGTGGACCCGGTGTCGGCGACGGCGAGCATGGCCCGGAGCGCGTAGTCGGCGCGCGCGGAGATGTACACGGCGTCAGTTGCCGGCCTGGTCCAGCACGCCCCAGCGGCGGCGGATCGCCTTGTCGGCCGCGCCGAACGCGGTGTCCACCAGCAGGCCCAGCACCAGGATGACGATCATGATGGCCATCAGCCGGGGCGCGTCGGAGAAGTCCCGGGCGTAGGTGAGCTGCGCGCCGATCGAGGTGCGTTCGGCGATGACCACCAGCAGTTCGCCGGCCATCAGGCTGCGCCAGGCGAACGCCCACCCCTGCTTGAGCCCGGCCACGATGGCGGGCAGCGCGGCCGGCGCGATCACGTACCGGTAGAGGTTGAGCCCCCGGGCGCCCAGGTTGCGGCCGGCCCGGACCAGCAGCGGCGGCACGTAGTCCACGCCGTGGATGACGCCGTTGGCGACCGACGGCGCGGCGCCCAGCACCACCACGAAGAAGATCGCCTGCTCGCTGAGCTGGAACAGCAGGATGGCCAGCGGGAACCAGGCGATCGACGGCATGGTCTGCAAGGCGGTGATCATCGAGCCGAGCGCGGCCCGCAGCACCTTGACCCGGGCCACGCCGAGACCGAGCAGCAGGCCGACCGCGACCGCGGCGGCGAAGCCGACCAGGGCCCGCCGTCCGGTCGTCGCCAGGCCCTCCCAGAGCGACGCGCTGAGCGCGTAGCGGCCGAGGTCCTCGAAGACCACGGCCGGGCCGGGCAGCGCCCACGGCTCCTTCCACCCGCTCCAGACCACGGCCTGCCAGATGGCGACCGCCAGCGCCAGCGCGGCGAACTTGGGCCAGGTCGCCGCCCAGAGCCGGATCGCCCGCGACGGCGGCTTCTCCCGGCCGGCGATCTCCAGCGCGTCCAGACCGGAGATCTCCGCGTCGGTCCGCGCCGACCCGGCGAGGGTGTCACTGGCCATGCCGGCCCACCTCCTTGCGCAGCCGGTCGGTGACCTCGGCGGCGATGGCCGAGACCTCCGGCGAGTCGATCCGTCGGGGTCGTGGCACGTCGACCCGGGTGGAGTAGATGATCCGGCCGGGCCGGCTGGACAGCAGCACGATCCGGTCGGCGAGCCGGGCCGCCTCGCGCACGTTGTGCGTGACGAACAGGACGGTGAGCTTGCGCTCGCTCCAGATCCGCTCCAGCTCGTCGTGCAGGATGTCGCGGGTCATCGCGTCGAGCGCGCCGAACGGCTCGTCCATCAGCAGCACCGGCGTGTCCAGCGCGAGCGTGCGGGCCAGCGCGACCCGTTGCCGCATGCCGCCGGAGAGCTGGTGCGGGCGCTTGCGGCCGAACTCGGACAGGTGGACCGTGCGCAGCAGCTCGGCGACCCGCTCCTTGCGCTGGTCGCGGGGAAGGCCACGCAGCTTCAGCGGCACCTCGACGTTGGACTCAACCGTCGACCACGGGAACAGCGCCGGCTCCTGGAACATCAGGCCCGGATTGACGCCCTCGCCCAGCTCGATCGTGCCGCCGCTGACCCGGTCCAGGCCGGCCACCAGGTTGAGCAGCGTGCTCTTGCCGCAGCCGGACGCGCCGACCAGGCAGACGAACTCGCCCGGCGCCACGTCCAGCGACAGGCCGTCCAGCGCCAGGACGGCCTGCTCGCCCTGGCCGTACACCTTGGTCACGCCGCGCAGCGCGACCGAGCCGGTCGCGCTGCGCGGGGTCGTCGTGGTCGACGTCACGGCTGGGTGACCTCGGGCTTGCCCTGCGCCTTGAGCACCTCGTTGAGGTACTTGAGGTCGTAGAGGCCGTCCAGGTCGACCGGCTGGGTCAGCCCGACCGCGACGGCGTGGTCCAGGCCGGTCTTCAGCGACGAGGCGATCGGGTCGTTGGTGAACTCCAGCGTCGGCCAGGCCTGCTTGATCAGCTTGGTGTCCAGCGGCTTACCGGTGATCTTGCCGATGTGGTCGGAGATGGCCTGCTGCGCCTCGTCCGGCTTGGTGTTGACGAACTCGTTCGCCGCGACCTGACCCTCGACCAGCTTCTTCACCACGTCCGGGTGCGCCTTGAGGAACTTGGTGCTGACCAGCAGGTTGGTGATGACGAACTTCTTGTCCGGCCAGAGGTCGCGCTCGTCGACGAGCACCGTGCCGCCGGCGTTGACCAGGCGGGAGACGAACGGCTCCGGCACCCAGGCACCGTCGATCGCGCCGCTGGCGAACGTCTCGACGGTCTGCGCGTTCTCCTGCGGGACGACCTTGACGTCGCCGCCGCCCTCCTTGGTGGTCTCCAGGCCCTTCTCCTTGAGCCAGTAGCGCAGCGCGACGTCCTGGGTGTTGCCGAGCTGCGGGGTGGCGATCTTCTTGCCGCGCAGCTGCTCCGCCGAGGTGATGCCGGGCTTGACCACGAGCGCGACGCCGCCGGACGCGGCGCCGGAGACCACCCGGACCGCCTCGCCCTTGGACTTCGAGAAGGCGTTCACGGTCGGGTTCGGACCGATGTACGTGGCGTCGAGCGCGCCGGAGAAGACCGCCTCGATGGCCGCCGGACCGGCGTTGAAGGTCTTCGTCTCCAGCGTGACGTCGCCGCCCAGCTTCTCCTTGAAGATCCCCTTCTCCACGCCGACCACGGCGGGCGCGTGGGTGATGTTGGGGAAGTAGCCCAGCCGCAGCGTCACCGGGCCGGAGTCGCCCGCGGCGTCGCTGTCGTCGCCGCACGCGGCGGTGCCGCCGAGCGTGGCCGCGCCGACCACGGCCAGGGTGGCCAGGGTGGCCAGGCGGCGCAGGGGGAGCCGTCTCATCACATGTCCAATCCGCAGTATTCCTATTTAGTTGGTAGGAAGAGTGGGGCACGTGGCCGTCGGCGTCAAGACCCGTCCCGCGACAGTCCACCGTTCGGCCAGAGCACACCGCCGGTGCGGGCGGTACGGAGGCGCTAATGTCGATCTCGTGCCGACGCGGAGAGCGAAGATCCCAGCGACGAAGTACCCGGTCGAACGGTTCACCCTCGACAACGGCCTGCGCGTGGTGCTCACGCCGGACCGCAGCGCCCCGGTGATCGGGGTGGCCGTGGTCTACGACGTCGGCATCCGCTCCGAACCGGAGGGGCGCACCGGCTTCGCCCATCTCTTCGAGCACCTGATGTTCCAGGGCTCGGAGAACCTGGAGAAGCTGGCCCACTTCCGGCACGTGCAGGGCGCCGGCGGCACGTTCAACGGCTCCACCCACCTCGACTACACCGACTACTTCGAGACGCTGCCGAGCAACGCCCTGGAACGGGCGCTGTTCCTGGAGGCCGACCGGATGCGCGGCCCTCGGCTGACCGAGGAGAACCTGCGCAACCAGGTCGACGTGGTCAAGGAGGAGATCCGGGTCAACGTGCTCAACCGGCCGTACGGCGGGTTTCCCTGGCTCACGCTGCCCCCGGTGATGTTCGACACCTTCCCCAACGCGCACGACGGCTACGGCTCCTTCGTCGACCTGGAGTCCGCCACCGTGGCCGACGCGGCGGACTTCTTCCGCCGCTACTACGCCAGCGGCAACGCCGTGCTCGCGGTCAGCGGCGACATCGACGTGGCCGAGGCGACCACCCTGATCGAGCGGCACTTCGGCGACGTGCCGGCCCGGCCCGCCCCGCAGCGGCCCGACTTCGCCGAGCCGGACCTGACCGCCGAGCGGCGCAGCACGTACACCGACGCGCTGGCCCCGCTCCCGGCGGTGGCCGGTGCCTGGCGGGTGCCCGACCCGATCACCGACTTCGCCGGCTACCTGCCCTACGTGGTGCTGGCCGAGGTGCTCACCGACGGCGACGCGTCCCGGCTGGTCGAGCGGATGGTGCAGCGGGACCGCTCGGTCACCGGGCTGGGCGGCTACCTGGGCTTCATGGGCGATCCGTTCGACGTCCGCGACCCCACCGCGTTGCTGCTCCAGGCGCACCTGCCACCCGGCGGCGACGTCGACAAGGTGCTGCGCACCATCGACGAGGAACTGGACCGGCTGGCCACCGACGGGCTGACCGAGGGGGAGCTGGCCCGCACCCAGGCCCGGATGGCCACCCACCTGCTGCGCGACACCGACGCGGTGCTCGGCCGGGCGCTGCGGATGGCCGTCCTGGAGCAGCAGCGCGGCGAGCCGGGCCTGCTCAACGAACTTCCCCGGCTGGTCGGCGACGTGACCGAGGACCAGGTCCGCGCCGCCGCCGCCACCCTGCGGCCCGAACGCCGCGCGTCCGTCGAGGTCGTCGCCGGAGGTCAGAGATGAGTACGCCGACCACCGTCCGGCCGCTGCCGGCGCTCGGACCCAACCGCCGCCTCTCGGTGCCGAAGCAGGCCGAGCGCACGCTCGGCAACGGCCTCACCGTGATCGCGGTCCGGCGGCCCGCCGTACCGCTCGTGGAACTGCGCCTCTGGATGCCGTTCGGGCGCGCCCACCTGGCCCGCGGCGCCATGCTGGCGCAGACCGTGCTCGCCGGCACCGAGGCGCACAGCGCCACCGAGATCGCCGCCGAGCTGCAGAAGGTCGGCGGCGGGCTGTCCGCCGGGGTGGACCCGGACCGGCTGATGCTCTCCGGCGCGGCCCTGGTCACCGGGCTGGACCGGGTGCTGGAGCTGCTCGCCGAGGTGCTCACCGGCGCCACCTACCCGGGCGACTGGGTCCAGACCGAGCGGGACCGGCTGGTCGACCGGATCCAGGTGGCCCAGAGCCAGCCGTCCCACCTGGCCCGGACCGCGTTGCTCAAGCGGGTCTACGGCCGGCACCCGTACGCGGTGCAGACTCCGGAGCCCGAGCAGGTGCGGGCGGTCCGCCCGGCCGCGTTGCGCCGGCTGCACGCCGAGCGGGTCCACCCGGCGGGCGCGGTGCTGGTGCTGGTCGGCGACGTCCAGCCGGAACGGGCGCTGGACGCCGCCGAGCG
>NZ_CADEAU010000342.1 GCF_902825405.1 Micromonospora maritima
CGGCGTGCCGCCGGTCGGTGCAGCACCGGCCAGCGGATTCCCGGTCAGCGCGCCGCCGGCGAGTGCGGCGCCGGTGAGCGGCCCGCCGGCCGTCGGCGCACCACCGGCCCGTCCGACGAGCGGGCCACCCGGACAGCCCATCAGCGCACCACCCACCTTCCCGGTGAGCGGACCACCCGGACAGCCCATCAGCGCACCACCCACCTTCCCGGTGAGCGGACCACCCGGGCATCCGGTCAGTGGGCCGGCCGCGTACCCGGTCAGTGGCATGCCGGTCAGCGCCGCCCCGATCAGCGCCTCCCCGGTCAGTGGGTCGCCGGTGCCGCCGTGGGGGATGACCGCTCCACCGTGGAGCAGCATCGCCCCACCCCAACCGGTGGACCGCCCCGCCGGCCCGGAGCCCGAACCGACCGCCGAGCCGACGCCGGGGCACGGGGCGGAGCCGGACGACCCGGACGAGACGCCGGACGAGAGGCCATCGCTGCCGGTCTACGACGGGCTGCTCGACTTCCCCGAGCCGGCGAATCCGAACCGGCCCGAGTATCCGGAACGGCCTGCGTATCCGAACCAGGCCAGGTATCCGGACCAGGGCTCCCATCCGGACCAGGCCGCCTATCCGGACCAGGGCTCCTGGCCGGACCAGGGCTCCTGGCCGGCGGTACCGCCGTCGTTCCACCAGCCGGCCGCGTACCCGCAGGCGGAGGAGCCGGAGTCGGGCGGCCGCAACCGGACGGTGCTGGCCCTGCTGGTCGGCGGCGCGGTGCTGGCGGTGGTGGTCGCGGTCGGCGCGGGCGCGGTGTGGCTGAACCGGGACGCGGCGCCGCCGGCGCCGGCGCCGAGCGCGCCGAAGCCCAAGGTGACCGGGCCACCGCCCGGTGAGCTGCGGTTGCGGGACGACACCACCACGATCACGGTGACCTGGACCGACCCGACGAACGGCGGGGTGCCGTTCGTCGTGGCCGGTGGCCAGGCCGGGCAGAAGCTCGGCGTGATGGCCACGGTGGACGCCGGGCAGACCCGCTACACCGTGAACGGGTTGAGCGCGCGGTTGGACTACTGCTTCACCGTGTTGGCGGTCTACTCGACCGACTCGTACGCCACCTCCGGTCAGGTGTGCACGGACCGCGACGGCGGCGCTTCGCCGAAGTGAGCGGCCACCGACGACACGCTCGGTGTCCACAGGAGGACGGTGCGGGTTTCACCGGCTCCTGCCGGCCCCTATGATGGCTCCCGGCTCTGGGGAGGGTCGACCACGCGCGGCGTCCTCCCCCACCGACGCGGGGAGGCAGCCGCCAGTGACCACCATCGAGGACGTCACGAGCACCGGGCCGGAGACGGCCCGCCCCCGGTCGCGGATGCGCGGCGGCCTGGTGACCATCGGCACCGTGGCCGCGTTGCTGGCCGCGATGGGGCTGACCGTGCTCGGGCTGGGCGCCGCCGACAACGCGGTGGCCAACTACGACGCGTCCTCCTGGTTGTGGAGCACCACCCGCAGCGAGCTGGCCCGGGTCAACGGCGTCACCGCGCGGGTGGACACCCGGATGGAGGTGCCCGGCGGGCGGCGGCACCAGATGCAGGTCGCCCAGACCGACCGGCTGCTGATCCTGCGCGACCTCAACACCGGTCAGGTCAGCTCGCTGGACCTGGCGACGTTGCAGATCACCGCCACCACGCCGACCGCGCCGGGGTTCGGGGTCAGCGTGGCGCTGCACGAGGACGCGGCGTTCGTGGTGGACGCGGTGCAGGGCATCGTCCGGCAGCTCGACCCGCGGGCGCTGACCCCGGTGGGCGAGCCGGTCCGCTACCCGCCGGGCATCGCCGGCGGGACGTTCGACGGCGCCGGCAAGCTGTGGATCGCGGTGCCGAGCGAGGGCACCGTCTCGGCGGTCACCGCCGCCGACCTGCCGGACACCCCGGGTGACGCGCCGCCGGTCGGGCTCAGCCCGAAGCGGGTCGAGACGTACGAGGTGGCCGAGCCCGCGCACGAGCTGGTGGTGTCCACCCTGGACGAGGGTGTGGCGGTGCTCGACCGCACGTCCGCGTCGCTGGTGACCGTGGTCGGCGGCCGGACGCAGCGGGCCGGGCTGACCATGACCGCGCCGGGCAACCTGCCGCCGCGGACCAGCGGGCCGCAGGTGCCGGTCACCGTCCCCGGCGACCGGTCGGTGCACGTGGTCCGCGACGGCGCCGAGGTGAAGCGGTTCACGGTGCCCGGGGCCGGCGCGCGGCTCAGCCCGGCGGTGGCCTGGGCGGGCCGGTTCTACTGTGCCGACGAGAGCACCGGCGCGGTCTACTCGTTCGACGCGGCCGGCCAGCTGGTGGAGACGATCAAGGGCTCCGGCCGGCCCGGGCCGGTGGAGCTGGAGGTCCGCGAGAACCACCTGTTCATCAACCCGCCGGACTCGTCCACCGCCCAGGTGGTCGACGACCGCAACCGGGTCCGCGAGGTCAACAAGTACGCCAACGACGTGCTCGGCGGCGACCCGCCGCCGGCTCCCCCGCCGCCGCCCCCGCCGAAGAAGCCGAAGGTCGGCAAGCCGGGCGCGCCGAAGGCGGTCACCGCCGCCGCGGGCAACGCCTCGGCGCGGGTGAGCTGGCAGGCCGCCGCGTCCAACGGCGCCGAGATCGTCCGGTACGTGGTGGAGGGTGGCGGTCAGACCCACCAGGTGGGCGCCAACCAGCGCGCGCTGGAGATCACCGGCCTGACCAACGGTGAGACGTACACGTTCTCGGTGCACGCGGTGAACGCGAAGGGCGACGGTCCGGCGCGGCGCAGCAACCCGGTCGTGCCGACCGCCGAGGTGCCGGACCCGCCGGCCACGGTGACCGCCGAGGCCCGACCGGACGGCACGGTCCGGGTGAGCTGGCCCGAGGCCGACGGCCAGGGCAACACGGTCGCGAAGTACGCGGTGACCGCGACCTCGGCCGGCGCGAGCGCCCCGGCCGGCGAGTCGCCGAAGACCGAGCTGGTGGTGCCGGCCGGCCAGCTGGAGTACGGCACCCAGTACGCGTTCACGGTGACCGCGGTCAGCGACAGGGGCGCCGGGTCGAAGGCGTCGCCGGTGAGCAACACGGTGGTGCCGTTCACCGTGCCGAAGGCGCCGACCGAGCTGCGCGCGTCCACGGTGGCCGACCAGCCCGGCACGATCGCCGTGCAGTGGTCGCCGGCGGTGGACAACGGCCGGCCGGTGACGAAGTACGTGGTGGAGGCGGCCGGGAAGTCCGTCGAGGTGACCGACGTGCGGGCCACCGTGGGCGGGCTCGGCAACGGCCAGAACGTCACGGTGAAGGTCAAGGCGGTCAACGAGGCCGGCGACGGCCCGGCGGCCAGCACCACCGCGCGCACCGTGGCCGCGCCGCGGATCACGGTGACCGGCTCGTCGGCGGACGCCACCTCGGTGACGGTGACGTTCACCGTGGACGCCGGCGGCGGAAAGGCCACCTGCACGGCCGCGACCGGCGGGAAGACGGCGAGCGGCAGTTGCTCCAGCCTGCGGGTGACCGGGTTGACGCCGGGCACGGCGTACACGGTGACGCTGACCGCGACCAACGCCGCCGGCAAGGGCACGGCCAGCCGCGCCCAGACCACCGACCCGGTCTACGGCATCGCCACCTGCAAGAACGGCCCGGACGGGGACCAGCGGACGTACTGCAACAAGGACGTGCCCGGTCGCAACGGGAACGAGATCTTCAAGGTCACCCAGCAGGACGACGACCGGCAGGCCGGCTGGGTGCCGGACGGTACGCGGCTGCGCACGTACTGCAAGGCCAAGGGCGAGAACGTCGACGCCTGGATCTACAACAACGACAAGCAGAGCACCTGGTGGATCCAGGTCGCGTACGAGGGCAAGACCTACATCCCGTGGGCGTGGCTCAACCTGGAGGGCGGCGACAACCTCAACCTGCTGCCCACCTGCTGACCACCCCGTTTCCGAAAGGCCCACCGCCGTGAACACGCACGAACCGCTCAGCCAGCCGGAGGTGCAGGGCTTCGCCGCCCTCGCCGCCCGGCTGGCCGACAACGTCAACGCGGTCGTGCTGGGCAAGCCGCAGGTGGTCCGGCTGGCGTTGACCGCGCTGTTCGCGCAGGGGCACGTGCTGCTGGAGGACGTCCCCGGCGTCGGCAAGACCACGCTCGCCCGGGCGGTGGCGGCCACCGTCAAGGGGCAGTGGCGGCGGATCCAGTTCACCCCCGACCTGCTTCCCTCCGACGTCTCCGGCGTGACGATCTTCAACCAGGCCAGCCGCGGCTTCGAGTTCCACCCCGGGCCGGTGTTCGCGAACATCGTCATCGCCGACGAGATCAACCGGGCCTCGCCGAAGACCCAGTCGGCGCTGCTGGAGGTGATGGAGGAGCGGACGGTCACCGTGGACGGCGTACGCCACCCGGTGCCGCAGCCGTTCCTGGTGGTGGCCACGCAGAACCCGGTGGAGATGGACGGCACCTACCGGCTGCCCGAGGCGCAGCTCGACCGGTTCCTGGTGAAGCTCTCCGTCGGCTACCCGGACGAGGCGGTCGAGGTGGAGGTGCTGCGCGGCGCCACGGTCCGCTCCCCCGACTCGCTGACCGCGGTCACCGACACCGCCACCGTGGGCGAGATGGTGAAGATGGCCCGTCGGGTGCACATCGCCGAGCCGCTCTACGCGTACGCGGTGCGGCTGGCCGCGGCCACCCGGACCCACCCGCAGGTGCGGGTCGGGGTGAGCCCGCGCGGGGTGATCGCGCTGACCCGGGCGGCGTGCGCGTACGCGCTCATCGACGGGCGGGGCTGGATCATGCCGGAGGACCTGAAGGCGCTCGTCGAGCCGGTCTTCGCGCACCGGCTGCTGCTCACCCCGGACGCGCAGGTGCGGGGTGTCACGCCCGCCGAGGTGCTGCGCCAGGCGGTCGCCTCGGTGCCGGTGCCGCTGCCGTCCGGCCAGCCCGCCCCGGTGCACGGCTGAGCGTGGGGATCACCGCCCGTGGGGTCGGGCTGCTCGTCGCCGCTCTGGTGCTGCTCGGCGCCGGCTTCCGGTACGCGTACCCGGAGCTGACCGTGCTCGGCGCGGCGGCGGCCGTGGCGGTCGGCTACGCCGGGGTGACCGCCGCGTGGCGACCCCGGTTGAGCGTCGAGCGTCGGGCCGACCCGGACCGGGTGGCCCGCGGCGAGCCGGCGGCGATGGAGCTGACGGTGCGCAACACCGGCCGGCTGCGGGCGGCGAACCTGGTGGCCGAGGACCGCTGCGCCGGCGCTCTGGTGCCGGTGCCCCTGTTGCGGCTGCGCCCGGGGCGGGACACGGTGGTGCGCTACGCGGTGCCGACGCAGCGCCGGGGAGTGGTGCCGGTCGGGCCGCTGCGGGTCGTCCGCCGTGACCCGCTCGGCCTGGTGGCGCTGGCCCGCGGCTACGGCGACGCGGTCCCGGTGTGGGTGCACCCGCGGATCCACCCGCTGTCCGCGGTGCCCACCGGCGCGGGGCGCAGCCTGGACGGACGCACCGACAGCGTGCCGCACGGCTCGATCACGTTCGACTCGTTGCGGGAGTACGTGGTCGGCGACGAGCTGCGCCGGGTGCACTGGCGGACGAGCGCCCGGGTGGGCGAGCTGATGGTGCGGGAGAACGTGGACACCAGTCTGCCGCGCCTGGTGGTGGTGCTGGACAACCGGGCGTCCGCCCATCCGGGACGGGTGGCCGGGGTGGCGGAGTCGTTCGAGTCGGCCTGCGAGGCGGCCGCGTCGGTGGTGGCCGCCGCGGTGCGCGAGGACCTGCCGGTGCAATTGCTGCTCGTCGCGCCCGCCGAGGCCGAGCCCGCCGGGGCGGCCGGGCCGCTGGACCGCCTCG
>NZ_CADEAU010000343.1 GCF_902825405.1 Micromonospora maritima
CGGCCCTCGCCGGGCCGACGACCTGCCGGTCGACCCGACGCCGGGCCGGCGCGGGGGCCGCCCGCTGCCCACCCGGTTCGGCCGGCTGACCCCGATCGACATGTTCACCGTGGCGCAGCCGGACGAACTGGTCGCCACCGGCGCGGCGCACCTGCCCGGCAACCGGTTCGGCCGGGCGGTCACCCGGATCCGCCGGACCCTGGTCGGCCCGCCGCTGGCCAGTTCCTCGGTGCTCTACGAGCGGATGCGCAAGCTGGTCGCGCTGCCGGTGCTCTCCTCGGACCTGCTCAGTTCCGTCGCGTACGGGCCGGAGGCGATGCTCGCCGTGCTGGTCCTGGCCGGTAGCGGGGCGCTCGGGCTGGCCCTGCCGCTGGCCGCCCTGCTGGTCGTGCTGATGGTCGCGGTCGGGCTCTCCTACCGGCAGACCATTCCGGCCTACCCGCACGGCGCCGGGTCGTACATCGTGGCCGGGGACAACCTCGGACGTACGCCGGGGCTGGCCGCCGCGGCCGGGCTGATGCTCGACTACGTGCTGACCGTGTCCGTGTCGGTGGCCGCCGGGGTGCACGCGGTCACCTCGGCGCTGCCCGGGCTCACCGCGTGGACCGTGCCGCTCGGGGTGCTGGTGATCGGCGTGCTGCTCGCCGGCAACCTGCGCGGCGTCCGCACGGCCGGCAACATCTTCGTGCTGCCCACGTACGCCTTCGTGGTGGTGGTCGTCGCGGTGCTGGCGGTCGGCTACGCGAAGGCCGCGGGGCGCGGCTTCGCGCCGGTGCCGCCGCCGGCGGTGCCCGCCGCGGAGGGGCTGGGTCTGCTGCTGGTGCTGCGCGCGTTCTCCTCCGGGGCGGTGTCGATGACCGGCATCGAGGCGGTCTCCAACGCGGTGCCCGCGTTCCGCCCGACCGAGTGGCGCAATGCCCGCACCACGCTGGGCTGGATGGTCGCCATGCTGGTCGCGCTCTTCGCCGGCCTGGTCGGGCTGATCCACCTCGACGGCCTGGTGCCGCGCCCGGACGAGACGCTGCTGTCCCAGCTCGGCCGGGTCACCTTCCCCAGCGGGCCCGGGTACGCGATCCTCCAGGCCACCACCGCGCTGATCCTGCTGCTGGCGGCGAACACCGCGTTCAACGACTTTCCCCGGCTGCTGTTCTTCATGGCCCGCGACGGCCACGCGCCGCGCCGGTTCCTGCACATGGGTGACCGACTGGCGTTCAGCAACGGCCTGGTCGCGCTCGCCCTCACTGCCGCGGTGGTCTTCGTCGCCTTCGGCGGGCACACCGAGCGGCTGATCCCGCTCTACGCGGTCGGCGTCTTCCTCGCCTTCACGCTGTCGCAGACCGGGATGGTGGTGCACTGGCGGCGCCGGCCGGGCCCGGGGCGGCGTCGCCGGCTCGCGGTCAACGCGGTCGGCGCGACGCTGTCCGGGCTGGTGCTGGTGACCGCCGCGGTCGCCAAGTTCACCGAGGGCGCCTGGGTGGTGGTGATCGCGGTGCCGCTGCTGGTCCTGCTCTTCCGGCGGATCCACAGGCACTACGCCACGCTGCACCGGGCCCTCGCGCTGCACCCGCCCCCGCCCGGTCCGTCCGGCCCCGCCGGCCCCGCCGGCTTCGCCGAGGGCGAGGAGCTGCCCCAGCAGGTACGCCACCTGGTGATCGTGCCGGTGGCGCGGCTGAACCGGGCCTCGCTGCGGGCCCTGGCGTACGCGACCTCGCTCGGCCGGCCGACGCTGGCCGTGCACATCGCGCCGGAGGAGGCCGAGGCGGACCGGTTCCGGGAGCAGTGGCGGGCCTGGGGCGACCATCTGCGGCTGGAGACCATCGTGTCGCCGTACCGGTCGGTGATCGGGCCGCTCGCGCACTACCTGGAGGCGTTGCACAGCAGCCGGCCGGAGCTGACCCTGACCGTGATCGTGCCGGAGGTGGTGCTGCGCCGGCGTCGGCACCGGTTGCTGCACAGCCGGGCCGAGCAGCGGCTGCGGGCGGCGCTGCGGACCCTGCCGGGTGTCGTGGTCACCAGCGTCCCGGTGCACGTGTCGCACTGACGCTCACAGGTATCCGGCGAAGTGGTCGGTGACGAGCGCGGCCACCGCCTCGGCGTCACGGCTGCCGTCCACCTCGACCACCCGGATCCCGAGTGCGTACGCGGCGGCGACCGCGTCGGCGGCGACCAGCTCGTCGCGGGCGATCCGGTTGCGCCGGGCCCGTTCCGGGTCGCTCACGCCGGGGTGCCGGGCGGTCGCCCGGGGCAGCCGTTCCATCTGGTACGCGCGGAACTCGGGCGTCGGCACCAGCACCACCATCTGGCGGGTCGACGCGACCACCGGGGCGACCAGTTCGGGGCGCAGCCCCCAGCCCTCGGCGATCACCCGGCCCTCGCTGACCAGGGCGCTCAGGTCGTCAAGCACCCACTCGAAGCGGCGCGGGAACCCGGCGAGGGTCTCGGCCGCCATCCGCCGCGGGTCGGTCGTCACCCACGTCGTCTCCGGATCGGGCCCGTCCGGCGGTTCGCCTCGGCGGACCCGGTCGGCGATCCGCCGGTCGTCGTGTCCCCGCGCGTCGTGGCGGTCGTAGAGGTAGGCGGTCAGCCCGTGCCGCAGCGCCAACGTGACGGCGAGCGTGGTCTTGCCGGCCCACTGCGCGCCGCCGATCCAGAGCGCCCGGCGGGCGGTGGCCAGGGGATCGAAGTCCATGCCCCGACAGTGCTCCCCGTCAGCGCCAAGATCAAGTCTTGTTCTCGGCGTCCCCGCGTGCTGAAGTAAGGGAGGAGGGGCAGGTCAGACGTCGTGGACCTCCAGCACCCGGGTGGTGGGGGCGGCGTCACCCAGCTCGGCCCGCAACGCGGCGCGCTCCGGGTCGGCGAGGAACGCGTCCAGCCCGGCGCGGGCGGCGAAGCGGATGACGTGCACCTCGGTCTGCCCGTCCCCGGTGCGTAACCGCCGTTCCAGCCGCCCGCCGTGCCGGTCGAGCAGCGCCAGCACGGCGTCCTCGTAGCGTCGGCCGGCCGGCGCGTCGGCGCTCAGGTCGACAAGCGCGACCAGCAGGACCTCGTTCCCCGTCGTCATGGGCCGAGTCTGGCAGCGCGGGCGACCTCGCGGCGACCCGCCGGAGAGTGCCGGCGGGTTCGACCGGGCGGAGATCCGGTGGACGGGTCCCTCAGGCGTCGATGCCGACCGCCTTCGCGCTGGCCGTCCAGAGCCGCGCCGCCAGCGTCGGGTCGGCCGCCTTCGGCCGGGGCCGGTGCGGCTTGCGATCGGCGTAGTAACCGCCGTCGACCAGCCGGGACGGGTCCTGGCGGGCGAGCCAGACAAGCGTCTCCGCGCCCTTCTCCGGGCTGCGGAACGGCAGCAGGCGCATGCCGAGCGCCACCAGGCGGCTCTCGTTGCCGAAGCGGGTGCGCACCACGCCGGGGTGGAACGCGTACGCCGGCAGCTCCGGCCAGCGCCGCGCGGCCTCGGCGGTGAACAGGATGTTCGCCTGCTTGCTGGTGCCGTAGGCGCGGAACGGCCGGTAGTGGCGCAGCGACGCGTTCAGGTCGTCCGGGTCGAGCACGCCGCTGCGGTGCGCGTCGGAGGCGGTCACCACCATCCGGCGCACCCGGTCGGCGAGCAGATTGCTGAGCAGGAACGGAGCCAGGTGGTTGGCCTGCATGCTCAGCTCGAAACCGTCGACCGTGGTGATCGGTTCCAGCACGATCGCGCCCGCGTTGTTGGCGAGCACGTCGATCCGGTCGTAGTGCGCGCGCAGCCGCTCGGCGAGCCCGCGTACGTCGTCGAGCACCGCGAAGTCGGCGCGGAACAGTTCCGGCTGCTCGCCGCAGGACTCGCGGACCCGCTCCCCGGCGGCACGCAGCCGCGCCGGGTCGCGGCCGACCAGCACCACCTGGTCGCCGCGGCGGGCCAGCTCCACGGCGGCGGCCAGCCCGATGCCCGAACTGGCCCCGGTCAGCACCACGATCCGACGCTCAGTGAGATCTTCCACAGGTCCATTCACCCCGGTCACGGCACGAGGTTACCGTGGCGTCACCACGCCCTTTGGGATCGTTAAGTTCTCGACATCCACCGCCCGCGTCGGCCCCGTGCGGCCGGACGCCGGAAGGAGCGCATCCATGGCCGTTGTCGGTCGCCCCCGCCGGTCCTGCCTCGCGGTACCCGGCTCCAGCGTCAAGATGCTGGGCAAGGCCCAGGGTCTCCCCGCCGACCAGGTCTTCCTCGACCTGGAGGACGCGGTCGCCCCGCTGGCCAAGCCGGACGCGCGCAAGAACATCGTGGCCGCGCTGAACGAGGGCGACTGGACCGGCAAGACCCGGGTGGTCCGGGTGAACGACCTGACCACGCCGTGGACCTACCGGGACGTCATCGAGGTGGTCGAGGGCGCCGGGGCGAACCTGGACTGCATCATGCTGCCCAAGGTGCAGAACGCGGAGCAGGTGCACTGGCTGGACCTGCTGCTCACCCAGATCGAGAAGACGCTCGGTCTGGAGGTGGGCCGGATCGGCATCGAGGCGCAGATCGAGAACGCCGCCGGCCTGGTCAACGTGGACGCCATCGCGGCCGCCTCGCCCCGGGTGGAGACCATCATCTTCGGCCCGGCCGACTTCATGGCCTCGATCAACATGAAGTCGCTGGTGGTCGGCGCGCTGATCCCGGACTATCCGGGCGACCCCTACCACTACATCCTCATGCGCATCCTGATGGCCGCCCGGATGCACGACAAGCAGGCCATCGACGGCCCGTTCCTGCAGATCCGGGACGTGGACGCGTTCCGCGAGGTGGCGAAGCGCTCGGCCGCGCTGGGCTTCGACGGCAAGTGGGTGCTGCACCCCGGTCAGATCGACGCGGCCAACGAGGTCTACTCGCCGGCGCAGGCCGACTACGACCACGCCGAGCTGATCCTCGACGCGTACGACTTCTACACCTCGGAGGCGGGCGGGAAGCTCGGCGCGGTGATGCTCGGCGACGAGATGATCGACGAGGCGTCCCGCAAGATGGCGCTTGTGGTCGCGGCCAAGGGCCGGGCCGCGGGCATGACCCGTACCTCGTCGTTCACGCCGCCCAGCGAGTGACCGCACGCCGCTGACGTCGCCGGGCCGCCCCCTTCGCCGGGGGCGGCCCGCGCGCGTCAGTAGCTGCTGGAGCTGTCCGAGTTGACCGCGATCACGATCATCACGACGTAGAAGACGATCAGCGCGACCAGCAGGGCGGTCAGGATCCAGCCCACGATGATGGCCGCCTTCGCCATGCCCTCGCCCTGCTCACCGGTCTCCCGGATCTGCTTGCGCGCGACGTGGCCCATGATCGCGCCGATCGGCGCGGTGATGCAGGAGGTGAAGCCGACCAGCGAGAGCACCAGCGCCACGATGGCCAGCGAGTTCGTCTTGCTGGTCGGCGGCGCGTAACCCGGGTAGGCACCCGGTGGCGGGTACGCCGAGGGCGGCGGGTAACCGCCGGGCGCGGCGTACGGATCGCCGGCGGGCTGCGGGTAGGGCGACTTCGCGACCGCGTACGGGTCGACCGGCGCGTACGGGTCGACCGGCGGGCTCGACTGCGGGTCCTGCCAACCACCGGGGGGTGGGGGATAGCTCATCTGATCATCTCCAGGTACGTGGTCCGGGTCAGGGTAGCCACCCGGGCACAACACGGAGGACCCCCTTTCCGGGTGCCGCATTGCCCGGAAGGTCCACAGCGGGCAGGATCCTCGGCATGGCACTTGACGCGCGTGGTGGTCGGTCGCGACGGGACATGAGCCGGCCGGGGTCGGTGCGCCGCCCGCGCGGCGGCGAGCCGGCGGGCGCCGCCGACCAGGGCCGGGCC
>NZ_CADEAU010000344.1 GCF_902825405.1 Micromonospora maritima
CGACCCGGTTTCCGGGCCGGTCGCAGGGCTCGCGGGCAGGTCCGGATCACCGGGCAGGCGGCGGGGGCCGGCCGGCGCCGACGCTGTGCCGGGCGGCCCGTCCGGTACGGCGGGCAGCCAGCCGCCGACCCGGATACCGGACTGCGTGAGTTCGTCCTCGGCCACGGACCCTCCCTCGGCCACCGCGCCGGCGGCCGTCACCGTGGCTCGCCGCAGGGCAGGATGACACACGCCCCGATCTTCGAGAAGCCGTCGACCCAGGCCAATTTCCCGACAGTCGCCGCGTGGCCGCCGCCGTTCCGGCGGGCCGGCTCCTGCCGAACGGACCGGTTGCCGCCACTTCCCCGAGGTGACGGGGTGATCGGGGCCGGTCAGCGCCGCTCGCGCCGGCGGAGCCCACGGTCGGGGTGCCAGCTCTCGATCACCAGGTGGTCCGGCGGCTCCCCGACCCGGGTCAGCACCACCTCGGTCACCTCGATCCGGAACCGGTGCGAGCCGTCCTCGGCCGGCGGCTCCTCGTGCGCCCGACCGGCGATCTTCGCGTCCCCGCCCCAGGCGGACGGATCGTCCGGCGGCGTGTCCTCGGTCGGGCTGTGCAGGGCCACCCGGGGATCGCGTCGCAGGTCGAGCGCCTTTACCGCGCCGGCCATGCTGCCCAGCCGGAGTTGCCCGTCGTCGCCGAAGTCGAACTCGGTGCCGCTGATCCGGGGCGAGCCGTCCCGCCGCAGCGTCGCCATCGTGCCGTGCTTACGGACGGCGAACCGGGCGCGCACCCGCGCCGCGAAGTCGGGCTCGGACGCCACCAGGTCGGACCACCACGTCATGGAGCCAGTCTGCCCGGCAAACCTGACAGGACGCGGCGACTTTTCCGGCGGTCTCAGCCGACCTGGAAGCCGAGCGCCTGGGCCAGCAGCACCGCCTGCTCGGCGTCGACCCGCGCGCCCGCCCGCTCCACCGCGGTCGGGTCGAGCGCGGACAGGTCGCTGCCCCGCAGGTCGGCGCGGGTCAGCTTGACGGCGTGCAACTGGGCGCCGGAGAGGTCGACGCCGGAGAGGACCGCGCCGGTCAGGTCGGCCCCGGTCAGGTCGGCCTCGCGCATCCGCACGTCGGTGAACCGCGCCCCGCGCAGGTCGGCGCCGGGCAGCGCGACGAAGGACCAGTCGCCCCGGTCGACCCGCAGCGGGCGCAGGTCGCAGCGGTCGAAGGTGCTCCCGACCAGCTTGCAGCCGGTGAACTCGGCCTCGAACAGGTTGCACCTGGTGAACGAGCACCTGGTGAACGCCGAGTCGGTGTGCCGGGAGGCGTTGAACGCCACGCTGCCGAAGACGCACTCGGTGAAGACCGCGCCCCGGCTGACCGCCTCGGTCAGGTCGACGTCGAAGAACTCGCAGCGCACGAAGTGGCGGTCGACCAGCTCTTCGGCGTACCAGTCCTGCTGGCGGTAGGTGGCGTCCTCGACCGGTTCGGGCATGCCGCCGACACTAGTGTGCGCGGCCGACACTTCCGGCCCGCCGTACCGGCCGGTAGGTTCGCGTCGTGAGTGTCGCAGTGAGCACCGAACCCGACCGTGTCGGCTTCGACCCCGCCCGCCTGGCCCGGATCGACGAGCACTTCGCCCGCTACGTGGACGACGGCCGGCTCGCCGGCTGGCAGATCGTCGTCACCCGGCGGGGCGAGATCGCCCACTCGGCCACGTACGGGCTGCGCGACCGGGAGGCCGGCACGCCGGTCGAGGCGGACACGCTCTGGCGCATCTACTCGATGACCAAGCCGATCACCTCGGTCGCCGCGATGATGCTCTGGGAGCAGGGCCGGTTCGAGCTGAACGACCCGGTCAGCCGCTGGCTGCCGGAGTTCGCCGACGTCCGGGTCTACGACCGGGGCTCGGTGCTCAAGCCGTACACCGTCCCGGCGACCGAACCGATCCGGATCTGGCACCTGCTCACCCACACCGCCGGCCTGACGTACGGCTTCGCCCAGGTCTCGGTGGTCGACGGCCTCTACCGGGCGGCGGGCTTCGACCTGGGCGTGCCGGCCGGCGCGGACCTCGCCGCGGCCTCGGCCGGTCTGGCCCGACTGCCGCTGCTCTTCCAGCCCGGCACGAGCTGGAACTACGGCGTCTCCACCGACGTGCTGGGCCGCCTGGTCGAGGTGGTCTCCGGGCAGTCGCTGGACGCGTTCTTCGCCGAGCGGATCCTGCGCCCGCTCGGGATGACCGACACCCGCTGGTGGGTCGACGGGGCGGACGCGAAGCGCCTGGCCGCCCTCTACGCCCCGCACCCGGCGACCGGCCAGGCGGTACGCGCCGACGGGATCGGCCGGGCCGCGCTGGCGGAGCCGAGCTGGCACTCCGGCGGCGGCGGTCTGGTCTCCACCGCCGCCGACTACCACCGCTTCACCCAGTTCCTGCTGCGCGGCGGCGAGCTGGACGGGGTCCGCCTGATCGGCCCCCGCACGCTGCGCTTCATGACCCGCAACCACCTGCCCGGCGGCCGGGACCTGGCCTCGTTCTCCCCCGAGGGGTTCAGCGAGACGGTCCTCGACGGGATCGGCTTCGGGCTGGGCTTCGCCGTGGTGCTGGACCCGATGCCGTCGCGGGTGCCCAGCAGCGTGGGCGAGTTCTACTGGGGCGGCATGGCCAGCACCGCGTTCTGGGTGGACCCGGTCGAGGAGGTCACCGCGCTGCTGTTCACCCAGCTCATGCCGTCGAGCACCCATCCGCTGCGCAGCCAGTTGCGCCAGCTCGTCTACTCGGCGCTCGTCGACTGAGCCGGTTCGGCGGAACTCCCGCCGCCCGCCGGTGGTCTGCCTAGCCTGTGAGGCATGAGCGACATCGTCGTGTTCGGCGCCGGCGGGACGGCGGGCTCACGGATCGCCGCCGAGGCGGTCGAGCGGGGGCACCGGGTCACCGCGGCGGTACGCCGCCCGGAGGCCGTCGGCTACCTGCCACCGGGCGTCCGCACGGTCACCGGTGACGCCACCTCGGCGCGGAGCGTACGCGAGCTGGCCGGGGAGGCGGACGTGCTGGTGGTGGCCATCGGTGGTGGGGAACGCGCGCTGTGGCGCGACGCCGCGCGGACGCTCGTCGACACGCTGCGCGAGCTGCCCGACCCGCCCCGGGTGATCCACGTCGGCGGCGGGGCGACGCTGCTCACCCCGACGGGCACCCGCTACCTGGACGAGCCGGACTTTCCCGCCGACTACCGCGACTCGGCCGAGGGCCAGGCCGACGCCCTGGAGTTCTACCGCTCCAGCGCCGACGGGGTGACCTGGACGTACGTCTCCCCGCCGCCGCTGGAGTTCCATCCGGGCGAGCGGACCGGGCACTACCGCACCGGCACCGACCACCCGGTGACCGACGCGCAGGGGCGCTCGGTGCTCACCTACGAGGACCTGGCGGTGGCGATCGTCGACGAGATCGAGAACCCGAGGTTCGGCAACGCGCGGTTCACCGCCGCGTACTGATCAGTCGGCGAGCCGGGCCGGGAAGCCGCCGGTGGCGATCGGCCCCCAGGAGGAGATCGTGACCCGGATCAGCGACTTGCCCTGCTTCACCATGGCCGCCCGGTACTCGTCCCAGTCCGGGTGCTCGCCGGAGATGCTGCGGAAGTACTCCACCAGCGGCTCCAGCGCCTCGGGCAGGTCGAGCACCTCGGCCGTGCCGTCCACCTGCACCCACGGGCCGTCCCAGTCGTCGGAGAGCACGCACGCCGAGACGCGCGGGTCGCGGCGGATGTTGGCCACCTTGGCCCGCTCCGGGTAGGTGGAGACGACCAGCCGGCCCTCGGCGTCGACCCCGCAGGAGACCGGGGAGGACTGGGGGCGGCCGTCGGCGCGGGTCGTCATCAGCACGACGCGGTGCCGGGGGCGGAGGAACTCGGTCAGGGCGTCCCGGTCGACCCGGGTGTTGCGCGCGATGCTGCGTGGCATGCCTCGGTTCTACCAGGCCGGCGGCCGGATCTCAGCGCGGGCGGCCGGCGGCCCGTCGCGGGGAGACCTGCGCCGGCACGCGGGGCCGCGCGGTCGGCCGCCAGGCACGGCCGTTGGCGTAGATCACCCGGAAACCGAGGTACGCGGCGAGCGGCGCCCAGTGCGCCGAGCCCATCCGCAGCTCGGCGGCGTTGTGCCGCTGCCCGTTTGCCAGCACGTCGAGCAGCACGGTCTCGAAGGCGGCCGACTCGACCCAGTCGACCTCGCGGGTGAAGCCGCAGACCAGCGCCGCCCCGGTGACGTCGAGGAACCCACGCAACGCGGCGTCCGAGGCGCGCAGCACCGAGCAGCTGCCGAAGTAGAGGCGGCGCCCCTCGCAACGGCCGGCCATCCGCTCCGCGACGTCGGATAGCTCCACCGAGTCCCAGTCGGTGAGGCAGAGCCGGCTCGGCTCGCCGTGCATGGCGAAGAAGCCGACCCGATGGTCCGCGTACTGCTTGAGCAGCCACCGGTCCAGGAAGTAGAACAGCTCGTCGCGGGTGGCGGCGTCCTTGTGGATGTAGCGGATCCGGCCCAGCCGTTCGAGCAGTTCGAGGGTGGGCAGGACCGAGCCCCGCTCGTTGAGGTCACGGTGCCACTGCCCCTCGACGCAGAACACGCCGCCACGCGCCAACGCCCACCTCCCCGGCCACGAGGGTCGCCGCCCGGGTAGCACCCCGGCCCGGCAGCAGACGTTACCGTCCCCGTCCGACAGGCGGCATCACCCTCGGTGTCACCCCGCGCGCGGATGGTGCCCGGCCGTCCGATTCACAAAACGCCGCTATTCACAGGCAATGCCCAGCAAAGAGCAAATGCGAGAACAATTTCCGCTAATCGCCGCGAAGACTCCCGTCGGCTGTCACGGTGAGAAGGACGGGACGTAGCGGTCGATGTGCCCGTCACCACCCCAGTTCCGCTCTCATCGGGAGGACTCTGTGCGCGTCAACACCCTGAAGCGGGCGGCCGTCGCGTTCGCGCTGGCCCTGCCCGGGGCCGCCGTCGCGACTGTCGTCGCCGCACCGGCGGCCCACGCCGACGGCTGCTACACCTGGCCCCGCACCCTGTCCCAGGGACGCTCCGGCGAGGACGTCCGGCAACTCCAGATCCGGGTGGCCGGCTGGGCCGGGTACGCCGGCGTCGTCCGGATCGACGGCAGGTACGGCCCGGAGACGGCCGCCGCGGTCAAGCGCTTCCAGTCCGCGTACGGACTGCGCGCCGACGGCGTGGCCGGACCGCAGACCTTCGCCAAGATCTACGACCTCCAGGACGACGACTGCACCCCGAAGCACTTCAGCTACAGCGAGCTGGACAACGGCTGCGGCAAGGGCGGGTGGAGCGGGGGCCCGCTCTCGTCGTCCGCCACCCGGGAGAACGCGGTACGCACGATGTGGAAGCTGGAGGCGCTGCGGCGCAGCCTCGGCGACAAGCCGCTCTACGTCTCCAGCGGCTTCCGCAGCATCGCCTGCAACAAGCAGGTCGGCGGCGCCTCGGACAGCCAGCACCTCTACGGCAACGCGGCCGACCTGACCTCGCGGGACCGGACCCTCTGCGAGATCGCCCGGTCGGCCCGGGACCAGGGCTTCAGCGGCATCTACGGCCCCGGCTACCCGGACCACGACGACCACGCGCACGTGGACTCGCGGCGGGAGAACACCAGGGACAAGACGGCGAACACCACCGACTGGTCGGCACCGGACTGCGCGGTCGACTGACCCGAACGGCGGCGGCCCGATGCGGGGGTGGGGGCTCCCCGCGTCGGGCCGCCGCCCGCGTGACCCCGGTACGGCGTGACCGACGCGCCGCCGCGACCCGAGGGACGGGCGTCAGCTCGCCCGGGG
>NZ_CADEAU010000345.1 GCF_902825405.1 Micromonospora maritima
AGCGGGCGACGGCGCCGCCGACGTTGCCGGTGGCGCCGGTGACCAGGACCGGCCCGGTCACGGGCGCACGTCCCGGACGTCGAGGTGGACCAGCGCCAGGCCGTCGCGCCGGGCGGCGTCGGCGAGCTCGTCGTGGGTGGGCGTGCGCGGCACGTTGATCCGGATGCCCATCCGTCGGCCGGCCCGCCGGTGGCCGGCCGCCTCGATCAGCGCCCGGTAGACGGTGGCCACCCGGTCGGGGTCCTCGACCAGCTCCGCCCGGGCCGGGCGGAGCTGTCCGCGCAGCGTGACCTCGACGTCGGGCCGGCCGCGCAGGTTGACCCGCCACCCGGAGTTGGTCAGTACCAGCAGCCGGCCGTCCCCGCCCTGCCGGTAGGCGACCGGGAAGACCAGCTCCCGCCCGGTCCGCCGGCCGGTCAGGTGCAGGAGCATCAGGTGCCGGCCCAGCCGTCCGGACCGGGCGGGCGTCGCCAGCAGCCAGCGCACGACCCGGTTGACCAGCCGGTAGGGGGCCTGGGGCGGGCGCACCCGCTGGACCGGTGGGCGGGGAGAGGATCGCATGCCACCACCGTAACGCTACGGACGCGTAGCGAAAAGAGCGGAAGAGACGTCGATGGCACCTCGTCCCCCGCGTGGACCCGGCCCGGTCGCCCGTGGCGTACGGTGACGGCATGGGACGCCTCGCCCGATGGCGTCGGGTGGCCCGGGCGCATCCGATCGTGGCCGACGCGCTGCTGGCCGCCGTGCTCTTCACGGTCAGCCTGCTCCCGGTGAACCCGCCCGGAGGGCCACCCCGGGACCCGTTGACCGCCGGCGCGGTGCTGCTCGCGGCGGCCGGCTGCACCGCGCTCGTCCTGCGGCGCCGGTTCCCGCTGCCGGTGCTGGCCGTGGTGACCGTCGCGGCGGCCATCTCACTGCTCGCCCAGCAGGCGCGGGGGCCGTTCGTGCTGACCGTGGCGGTGGCCGCCTACACCGTGGCCACCCGCACCGACAGGCGGACCGCCGTGGCGGCCGGCGCGGCGAGCGGTCTGGTCCTCGGCGGCTCGGCGGTCGTCGCGCTGGGTGTGGGCTGGCTCGATCCGGCGGTCGTGGTCCTCCTGCTCTGGTTCGGCGTCGCGGTGGCCGCCGGCGACGCGGTACGCAGCCGGCGGGCGTACGTGGCCGTGCTGGAGGAGCGGGCGCGGCGGGCCGAGCGGACCCGGGAGGAGGAGGCCCGCCGGCGGGTGGCCGAGGAGCGGCTGCGCATCGCCCGGGAGCTGCACGACGTGGTGGCCCACCACATCGCGCTGATCAACGTGCAGGCCGGCGTGGCCGGGCACCTGCTGCGCGACCGGCCGGACGCGGCCGAGGAGGCGCTCGGGCACGTCCGGTCCGCCGCGCGTACCGTGCTGGACGAGTTGGCCGTCCTGCTCGGCCTGCTGCGCCGCGGGGAGCCGGAGGCCCCGACGGAGCCGGCGCCCGGACTGGGTCGGCTCGACGCCCTCGTCGACGGCTTCGCCGCCGGCCAGCCGGTCCGGTGGATCCTGTCCGGCCGCCCCCGCCCGCTGCCCGGCGCGGTGGACGTGGCCGCCTACCGGATCGTGCAGGAGTCGCTGACCAACGCGCACCGGCACGCGCCCGACGCCACCGTCACGGTCGAGGTGCGCTACACCGACACCGCGGTCACCGTGGAGGTCCGCGACGACGGGCCGGGACCGGGCGCTCCGGGTGACGCCGGAACCGGTCTCGGCCTGCTCGGGATGCGGGAACGGGCCGAGGCGGTCGGCGGCGCGTTCCACGCCGGTCCCCGTCCGGAGGGTGGCTTCGTGGTCCGCGCGGAGCTGCCCGCACCGATCCCGCAGGAGGTGACATGACCGTCCGGGTCCTGCTCGCCGACGACCAGACGCTCATCCGCGCCGGCTTCCGCGCGCTCATCGACTCGGCGCCGGACCTGTCCGTGGTGGGCGAGGCGGCCACCGGCCGGGAGGCGGTCGTCCAGGCCCGGGCCACCCGGGCCGACGTGGTGCTGATGGACATCCGGATGCCCGACCTCGACGGCCTGGCCGCCACCCGGCAGATCACCGCCGACGAGGACCTGGCCGGCGTACGGGTGCTCATCCTGACCACGTTCGAGGTCGACGAGTACGTCTTCGAGGCGCTGCGCGCCGGTGCCAGCGGCTTCCTCGGCAAGGGCGTGGAGCCGGTCGAGCTGCTCGACGCGATCCGCACCGTCGCCGCCGGGGAGGCCCTGCTGTCGCCGAAGGCCACCCGTGGGCTGATCGCCCGGTTCCTGGCCCAGCCCGACCCGGAGCCCCGGGCCACCCCGGAACGGCTGCGGGTGCTCACCGAACGGGAACGCGAGGTGGTGGCGCTGGTCGCCGCCGGGCTGAGCAACGAGCAGATCGCCCAGCGGCTGGTGCTGTCCCCGCTGACCGCGAAGACCCACGTCAACCGGGCGATGGCCAAGCTCGACGCCCGGGACCGGGCCCAGCTCGTGGTGATCGCGTACCAGAGCGGGCTGGTTCGGGCCGACCCACCGACGCGGTAGTCGGGCCGCCCCGATACCGCGACCGCGGTACGCGCAGGTGTCCGCGCCCGGCCGACGCGGTGGCCGGGGTACGCGGGCCAGGGTTGAGCACATGATCGAAGCCCGCGACCTCAGCAAGCGCTACGGCGACCGGCTCGCCGTCGACTCCCTGACCTTCACCGTCGCGCCGGGCGTGGTGACCGGATTCCTCGGTCCCAACGGCGCCGGCAAGTCCACCACCATGCGCATGATCCTCGGTCTCGACGCGCCGACCGGGGGCACCGTGCGGGTCAACGGCCGCCGGTACGCCGAGCACCGGGACCCGCTGCGGCAGATCGGTGCCCTGCTGGAGGCGAAGGCGGTGCACACCGGCCGCTCCGCCCGCGACCACCTGCTCGCGCTGGGCGCCACGCACGGCATCGGCCGCCGCCGGGTCGACGAGGTGATCGACCTGGTCGGGCTGCGGGAGGTGGCCGGCAAGCGGGCCGGCGGTTTCTCCCTCGGCATGGGCCAGCGGCTCGGCATCGCCGCCGCGCTGCTCGGTGACCCCGCCGTGGTGATGCTCGACGAGCCGGTGAACGGCCTGGACCCGGACGGCATCCGCTGGATCCGCGGCCTGCTGCGGGGCCTGGCCGCCGAGGGCCGCACGGTGTTCGTCTCCTCCCACCTGATGAGCGAGATGGCGCAGACCGCGGACCACCTGATCGTGGTCGGCCGGGGCCGGCTGCTCGCCGACGTGTCCCTCGCCGAGTTCACCCGCCAGGCGTCGCGCACCACGGTCCGGGTGCGCTCGCCCCAGGCCGCCGCGCTGCGCGACCTGCTGGCCGGACCGGACGTCACCATCACCGGTGGCGAGCCGGGCCTGCTGGAGGTCAGCGGCCTGCGGCGCGAGGTGATCGGCGACCGGGCCGCGGCGGCGGGGCTCACCCTGCACGAGCTGACCGCCACCGAGGCGTCCCTGGAAGAGGCCTTCATGACCATGACCCGCGACGCCGTCGAGTACGCCGGCGCCACCGCAGGAGAGACCCGATGACCACCACCACCGCACCCACCGCCGTCCCGACCGGCGCCCGGATCACCGGCCCGCGCGTGGTCCGCGCGGAGTGGATCAAGTTCCGCTCGCTGCGGTCCTCGTTGATCATGCTGGCCGCCACCGTCGTGGTGTTCGACGCCCTCGGGCTCGGCTTCTCGGCGTTCCTGGCCGACGCCACCATCGAACCGGGCACCCCGGCGCCGCCCGGCGGGCCCTCGTCACTCGACCCGCTCGGCGCCAGCCTCGGCGGCGTCAACCTCGCCCAACTGCTGATCGCCACGCTCGGCGTGCTGCTGACCGCCGGGGAGTACGCCACCGGCATGATCCGCACCTCCCTCGCCGCGGTGCCCCGGCGCTGGCCGGTGCTCACCGCCAAGATCGCCGTCTTGGCCGGCGTCTCGCTCGCCGTGCTCCTGCCCACGGTGCTGCTCACCTTCCTCGGCGGGCAGGCCGTCCTGGGGGACAAGGGCATCGCCCTCGGGGACGACGGGGTGCTGCGCGCGGTGCTGGGCACGGCCGTGTACCTCGCCGGGATCGGCGTGCTCGGCGCGGCGCTGGGCTCGCTGCTCCGTACCACCGCCGGCGCGCTGACCAGCGTGGTCGCGCTGCTGCTGGTGGTCCCCGGCGTGGTGTCGCTGCTGCCGGAGAGCTGGTCGGAGGCGATCTCCCCGTACCTGCCGTCGAACGCCGGGCAGGCGTTCATGAGCCTCGGCGGCGACCCGAACCTGCTCTCCCCGCAGGCCGGCGCGGCCGTGTTCGTCGGCTGGCTGCTCGCCCTCGTCGGCGCCGCCCTGATCCGGCTGCTCCGGCGCGACGCCTGAGCCGGGATCACCCGGGCCGGCGGCCGATGCCGCCGGTCCGGGTCGGCGTCAGCCTCTCCGCGTGCGCGACCAGGATGAGCAGCACGCTGAGGATCGCCGAACCGGCCAGCAGCGGCAGGCCCCGACCGACGAGGGCCAGCGCCGCGATCGCGGCCAGCCCCGCCGGCCGGTGCCAGGACACCCGGTGGTGGACCGCCGCGGCGAGCGCCAGGGAGACCCGGTTCAGTGCGAGGATGAAGGCCAGGTCGAAGAAGAGTTCAGGAACGACGCCCGGCGGGATGCCTCGCGTGGCCGCAACAGCTGCCCCGGCGTCCCATCCCTCATCCCGTCCCGTCCGTCGCACCAGTCGTACCATCCGCCGCCGGGGTGACGAGGGCGAACGCGGTCAGCGCCGGATGACGCCCAGGTCGACGGCGGCCGCGACGGCGGCGGTCCGGGACGGCACCCGCAACTTGGTGTAGATGCGGGACAGGTGCGACTTGACGGTGCCTTCGGTGAGGTGCAGGCGGCGACCGATCGCCTGGTTGGACAGGCCGTCGGCGACCAGCCCGAGCACCTCGGTCTCCCGCCGGGTCAGCGCGGTGTCGGGGGTGCGGAGCCGGTTCATCAGGCGGTCGGCCACGGCCGGCGCGATCGCGGCCCGCCCGGCGGCGGCGGTCCGCACGGCGGCGGCCAGCTCCTCCGGCGCGGCGTCCTTGAGCAGGTAGCCGGTGGCGCCGGCCTCGATCGCGGGCAGCGTGTCGGCGTCCGTGTCGTAGGTGGTCACGACCAGCACCCGGGGCGCGCCCGGTCGGGCGGTGATGGCGGCGGTGGCCTCGACCCCGCTCATCCCGGCGCCGAAGCGCAGGTCCATCAGGACCACGTCGACGTCGCCGTCGGCGGCGCGGGTCACCGCGTCCTCGGCGGTGGCCGCCTCGGCCACCACGACCAGACCCGGCTCGGTCTCCAGCACGGCGCGCAGCCCGGCCCGGACGACGGGATGGTCGTCGGCCAGCAGCAGCCGGATCGGGCCCCCGGTCACGCCCGCTCCCCGGGCGCGGTGCGGGGGAGGCGGGCGGACAGCGTGGTGCCCCGGCCGGGCGCGGAGGCGATGGTCAGGGTGCCGCCGAGCGCGCGTACCCGGGCGCGCATGGACGTCAGCCCGAAGCCCTCGCCCTCCGGGCCGGGCGCGGGCGGCCGGTCGGGGTCGAAGCCGGCACCGTCGTCGGCCACGTCGACGGTGACGCCGTCGGGGCGGTAGTCGAGCGTCACCTCGGCCGAGGTGGCGCCGGCGTGGCGGACGGTGTTGGCCAGACCGGCCTGGGCGATGCGCAACAGCGTCACCTCGTACGCGGTCGGCAGCGGAGCCGGCACGCCGGTCACCCGCAGGCGGGCGGCGAGCCGGTGGCGGGCGCCGGTGGTGGCGCACAGGCGCTCCAGCGCGCCGGCCAGCGTGGTGTCGTCCA
>NZ_CADEAU010000346.1 GCF_902825405.1 Micromonospora maritima
CGCGGGGTGCACGGTGCCTGCGGCGCGGAGGGCGCGGCCGCGCACGAGCGCGCGGGTGCCGACGGCGCGGTCACCGGGCGTGACGGCTCCGCGAGAAAACCTGCCCGGAGCGCGTCATGCCTCCCGGTCATATTTATGACCAGGAGGCATAACGGTTTCACCTTGCCTGCCCCGCCTGCCGCGACACGCCCGGCGCCCCCCACCGGAACACGGCGGCCGGGGGACGGTCAGAACGGTCGGGGCCGGGCGATCTCGACGGTCGCGCCATGGACGCCGTCGAAGGCGTCCAACCGGGCCGGCTCGGCGGCGCGGCCCCGGTCGTACTGCTGGAGCAGCCGCGCGCCCAGACCCACGCCGACCGCGCCCACCGCCAGCGCGACCAGCTCGGTCGCGAGCTGGCCGCCGGTCGCGCCCCGCTGCGGCGCGTGCGCCCGGATCAGGCAGGTGAGCAGGAACATCGCCGCCATCACGGCGTTGACCAGGTTGAACGTGACGGCGGTCCGGTTCGCCCGACCGATCCGCACGTCCCACAGGTCGACGAGCCCGGCGACCGTGGCGAGTCCGGCCGCGACCAGCGCGGCCACCGCCGTCCAGTAGCCCACCTCGCCGAGGAAGGCCGGGCCGCCGGCGACGTCCGCCAGGTCGAACACGGCGGCGCTGACGAAGAGCCCGAACGGGAACGTCACAAGCATCGGTTGGATGGGGTGCCCCTGCACCCGCAGTCGGCTCTCCATCGCGTCCTCCCCAGGTCGGCGCAGTTCACCAGTCCAGGGTGCTACCCGACGCCCTCGGGAGCGAAACGACTGTCGGTCAGTTGTCGCGGGGCCGGGAGACGGTGAGCACGAGCCGCTCGGCCACCTCACGCAGCGGGATGTCCAACGAGGAGGCGGCACTGCGGAGCACGTCCAGCGCCTCCGGGGCCGGGCAGCCACGCTGCGTCATGATCACGCCGACGGCCTGCCCGACCACTCCCTCGGCCAGCAGCGCGCCGTCGAGCTGACCGGCCCGGGCGGTGGCCCGTTGCCGGTCGCGCACGGCGGCGAGCAGCAGGCCGGCGTGCTCGGCGAGCAACATCGCGGTGAGCTGGTGCCGGGGGGTGAGCGTCCCGGGCGACTCGGCGTACAGGTTGATCGCACCGATCACCTGCTCGTCGACGTCGACCGGAGCGGAGATCACCCCGCGCACGCCGAGCGCGTCGGCCCGCGCGCACCAGGCCGGCCAGCGTTCCTCCCCGGCCAGCTCCGCCGCGATGATCATCTCGCGGCGGCGCACCGCGGTCAGGGCCGGCGTGTCCGGGCCGTGCCGCAGGTCGTCCAGCTCGGCCCGGCGCGGATCGGAGGCGGCCACCCCGGCGGGCTCCCCGGCGCGCAACGCGGTGAAGCCGCAGCTGTCGACGCCGGGTACGGCGTCCCGGGCGATCCGCACCAGGCGATCCAGTGCCTCGTCGAAGTCGGCGACGGCGATCAGGCCGGCGGTCAGCTCGCGCAGCAGCGCGGCGGTCTCCAGCACGCCCAGGTCGTCGGTCATGGCGTGGCGCATCTCGAGGTTCACCGGGCCACGGCCCCCACCGCCCCCGCGTCCGTCCACGCGGTGTCCCCGTCCGGCGCCGTTGCCTGGTCCATGTCCGTCCTCTCTCTGGCCGAGCCCCGGCCTACTACCCTCGCAGACCGGGATCGAAACCGCGCAAAAGGGCCCCTTCCGGCGCGTACCGGCCGGAGGGCCCCGAGCGTGGGTCAGCGGGACCCGGAGATGAGGCGCCGGCCCACCGACGCGATCAGCCGGTCCAGCTCCGAGCCGAACGGGTTGTCGTGCACCAGGTAGGTCCAGGTTGCGGTCGGCCGCACCAGCTTCGACGCGTCCGGCTCCCAGCCCTCGTCGAACTCCGTCTCCTCGAACGTGGCGACGGTCCGCGTCTCGATCTCGGGGATCAGGGCGTTGAACGCCGGCACCGCGCTGCGGTGGAACTCGTCGAGCGGGTCGAGGCGGCCCAGCGCCCGCAGGTGCACCCCCTCACGGACCTCGGACAGCTCGGCCAGGTGCTCGGCCCAGAGCCGGTCGAGGTGGAAGAGGGCGATCTTGCGGGCCACGTCGGCGAGCAGGTCCTCGTCCATCTCGCCGGCCTTCTCCGGTACCCGCTCCAGCAGCATCAGCGCGGCGATGTCACTGGTCAGCAGGCGCTCCCGACGCTCGGCCAGGGCCTTGCGCTGCTGCTCGATCACCTGGCTGTAGCGCCACGTGTTGCGGTGGATCTCGTGGTTGACGCCCTCCGCGACCCGCTGGGCGTGCTCGACCGCGTAGTCGACCTGCGGATCGGTGACCAGGCCGTCGGCGTTCATCCGGGGCGACGCCGGGACGGTGTCGCCGGCGTGCCGCGCCACCAGGTCGTCCTCCAGGCTGACGACGAAGACCGACCCACCGGGATCGCCCTGCCGGCCGGCCCGGCCGCGCAGCTGGTCGTCGACCCGGCGGCTGTCGTGCCGGCCGCTGCCGATCACGTACAGACCGCCCAGCTCGGCCACCCGCTCCCGGTCGGACTGGTCGCTGCCGCCCAGCCGGATGTCCACGCCCCGGCCGGCCATCTGGGTCGACACCGTGACCGCGCCGTGGGCGCCGGCCTCGGCGATGATGCCGGCCTCCTCGTCGTCGTTCTTGGCGTTGAGCACCACGCACGGCACCCCGGCGGCGTTGAGCGCCGCGGCCAGCCCCTCGGACTCCTTGACGTCGAGCGTGCCGACCAGCACCGGCCGCCCCGCCTGGTGGCAGCGGGTGATCTCGTCGACGAGCGCCTCCTCCTTCTCGGCGCGGGTCGCGTAGATCCGGTCCGGCTCGTCCTCGCGGACGCAGGGGGTGTTCGGCGGGATCACCGCCACCTCGAGGCCGAAGAACTCGCGGAGCTGGTCGCCGACGAGCACCGCGGTCGCGGTCATCCCGCAGACCGTCGGGTAGAGCGCGATGTACGCCTGCACGGTGACCGTGCCCAGCACCTCACCCTCGGCGGTGGCGTCCAGCCCCTCCTTCGCCTCGACCGCCGCCTGCAACCCGTCGGGCCAGCGGCGGCGCTGGGCGACCCGCCCGCGCATCTCGTCGATCAGCTCGACCGAGTCGTCCCGGACGATGTAGTCGACGTCGCGGTGCAGCAGGGCGTGCGCGTGCAGTGCCACGTTCACCGCGGAGAGCTGCCCGACGTGCTCCTCGTCGTACAGGTCGATGCCGCCCAGCTTGGCCTCGACGGTGGCCAGGCCGACCGAGGTGAAGGCGACGCTGCGGCCGTCCTCGGCGACCGTGTAGTGCCGGCCCTTGCGCAGGCCCCGCACCAGCGCGGCGGCGGCGTGCACCGGGTCCTGCTCGCCGGGGACCGCGCCGGCGAGCACCATCGGGACCCGGGCCTCGTCGATCAGGATCGAGTCGGCCTCGTCGACGATCGCGGTCTTCAGCGCCGGCTGCACCCGGTCGGCCAGGTCGGTGGCGAGCTGGTCGCGCAGGTAGTCGAAACCGGCCTCGCTGACCGCGACGTAGGTGACGTCACAGGCGTACGCGGCGCGCCGCTCCTCCGGGGTGGACGCCTCGTTGACCCAGCCCACGGTGAGCCCGAGCAGGGTGTAGACCGGCTCCATCCACTCGGCGTCGCGGCGGGCCAGGTAGTCGTTGACGGTGAGCACGTGCACCGGGCCGTTGCCCAGCCGGACGTGCCCGTACGCGGCGACGGCCGCGGTCAGCGTCTTGCCCTCACCGGTGGCCATCTCGGCGACCTTGCCGGACAGCAGCGCCATGGCGCCGAGCAGCTGCACGTCGTACGGGCGCTGGTCGAGCCCGCGCCGGGCCGCCTCGCGGCCGATCGCGCAGATCTCCTCGTACTTCTCGGCCTGCCCGGCCGCCTCGGTCAGCTCGGCGTCGGAGAGCTGCTCCAGCTCGGCCTCGCGGGCCTCGATCGCCGGCAGCAGCTTCTCCAGCGGCGCCAGGTCGACAGTCGTCCCGGGGCGCTGGAGGAACCGGCGGAACCTGGTCTTCAACCGTTGCGACACACCCATGAGCCGCAACGGTACGCGAACCGCAGCCGATTGTGACCCCCGCCCGGCGCCGCCGCCGCGCCGTGTCCGGATTTCCGCCCGTCGCCGCAGGTCACGGCCCAGGTGACCGGATCAGGCCACCAGCAGCTGGTGGGTGGCCAGCTCCCGGTAGAGCGGGCTGGTGGTGGTCAGTTCGTCGTGCGTGCCGACGGCCACGACCCGGCCGCCGTCGAGCACCACGATCTGGTCGGCGTCGACCACCGTCGACAGGCGGTGCGCCACGATCAGCAGGGTACGGCGCACCGCCACCGCGTCGATCGCCCGGCGCAGCGCCGCCTCGTTGCGCGCGTCGAGGTTGCTTGTCGGCTCGTCGAGCAGCAGCACCGGCGGCCCGGCCAGCAGCGCCCGGGCGATGGCCAGCCGCTGCCGTTCCCCGCCGGAGAGCAGCACGCCGCCCTCCCCGACCTGGACGTCCAGCCCTTCGGCGGTCCGGTCGGCCAGGTGACCCAGGTTGACCTCGTCCAGCACGCCGCGCAGCCGGTCGTCGCCGGCGTCGGGCGCGGTGATCAGGAGGTTGTCCCGCAGCGTGCCGGCGAGCACCGGTGCCTCCTGCTCGACGTAGCCGAGCCGGGCGCGCAACGCGTCGCGGGGCAGCTCCCGCACGTCCACGCCGTCCAGGCGCACCGCGCCCTCGTCCACCTCGTAGAAGCGTTCGACGAGCGCCAACAGGGTGGACTTGCCGGCGCCGGACGGGCCGACGAGCGCGGTGCGGCTGCCGGCGGGCACGGTGAAGCTCACCTCGCGCAGCACCGGAGGGCCGCCGGGATAGCCGAAGCCGACCCGGTCGAACTCGACCCGGGCGGGGACGCCGGCGGGTGGCGCGGTCGCGGCGGCCGCCGGCCGGTCGTCGACGCGCTCGTCGGGGACGGTGAGGATCTCCTCGATGCGGGCCAGCGCGCCCAGCCCGCTCTGCAGCTGGGTGTAGGCGTGCACGGCCTGGCCGAGCGGCAGCACCAGGAAGAACAGGAACATGACGAAGGCGACCAGGTCGCCCACGCTTATCGCGCCGGCCGCCACCCGGGCCCCGCCCACGGCCAGCACCAGCAGGAAGGCGCCCTGCACGGTGACCGTGCTGGCCGGGCCGACCACCGCCTGCGCCCGGGCCACCCGCAGACCGGCGTCGTACGCCGCGGTCGCGCTCGTCACCACCGTGGCGGTCTCCCGGCCCTCGGCCCGGCTGGCCCGGATGGTCCGCGCCGCGGAGATCGCCCGCTCGACGGCCGAGGTCATCTCCCCGACGCGTTCCTGGGCGCGGCGGGCCAGGCCCCGCACCCGGCGGGCGACGGTGACCGCGAAGCCCACCCCGACCGCGACCGCGGCCAGCGTCACGCCGAACAGCAGCGGGTCCAGCAGCAGCATCGCGGTGCCGGCGCCGACCACCATCACCGCGCCGGTGACGGTCTCGAACAGGCCGGAGGTCACCACCGCCCGCAGCAGCGTGGTGTCGGCGCCGACCCGGGACAGCAGGTCGCCGGTCCGGCGCCTGTCGTACTCGACGATCGGCAGGCGCAGCAGGTGCCCGGCCAGCCGTCGGCGGACCCCCAGCACGAGGCCCTCGGCGGTGCGTTGCAGCAGGTAGTCGCGGAGCCCGCCGAGCAACGCGCCGGCCACCACCAGCGCGACGAGCGCGACCACCAACGCGCCGGCCGGCCGGTCGGCGGTGATCCGGTCCAGCACGCCGCGGGTGAGCAGCGGCTGGGCGAGCGCGGCGGCGGCGCCGGTGAGCGACA
>NZ_CADEAU010000347.1 GCF_902825405.1 Micromonospora maritima
CGGCAGGGTGGCGTCGGCGGGCACGAGCCGCAGCGGCGAGGTGGTGAGCCGGTCCCCGGCCCGGGCCGGCAGGGTGAGCCGGAACTGCGCGCCCTGCCCCGGCGCGCCCCACGCCTCCAGCCAGCCCCCGTGCAGCCGGGCGTCCTCCAGGCTGATCGACAGGCCCAGCCCGGTGCCCCCGGTCTGCCGGGCCCGGGACGGGTCGGCGCGCCAGAACCGGTTGAAGACCAGCTTCTCCTCGCCCGGCTTGAGGCCCACGCCGTGGTCCCGCACCGTGATCGCCACCGCGCTCTGGTCCATGCCCAGGGTGATCCGCACCGGCTTGGCCTCGCCGTGCTCGACCGCGTTGCCGACCAGGTTGCGCAGCACCCGCTCGACCCGGCGCGGGTCGACCTCGGCGATGACCGGCGTGTCCGGCAGGTCCACCTCGATGCTCACCCCGACCCGCTCGGCCAGCCCGGCCAGCCGCTCGGTCACCCGGTGCACCACCGGCACCAGGTCGGTCGGCTCGCTGTCCAGCACCGCGAAGCCGGCGTCGAAGCGGCTGATCTCCAACAGGTCGGTGAGCAGCTCCTCGAACCGGTCCAGCTCCGCCTGGAGCAGCTCGGCGCTGCGGGCCACCGCCGGGTCGAACTCGTCCCGCTCGGCGAAGATCAGGTCGGCGGCCATTCGGACCGTGGTCAACGGGGTGCGCAGCTCGTGCGAGACGTCAGAGGTGAACCGGCGTTGCAGCCGGGACATCTCCTCCAGCCGGAGGATCTGCCGTTGCAGGTTGGTCGCCATCTGGTTGAAGGAGGCGGCGAGCAGGGCCAGGTCGTCCTCGCCGGAGACCACCATGCGCTGGTCGAGCAGGCCGGCGGAGAGGCGTTGGGCGGTGCGCGCGGCCACCCGTACCGGGGTCACCACCAGGCGGGTGACCAGGGCCGCCAGCAGACCGAGCAGGAGCACCAGCGCGACCCCGGTGGCCACCACCGTGGACCGGGCGTCGGCCGCCGTGCTGTCCTGCCGGGCCAGGGGTACGAGGTAGTAGAGCTCTACCTGCCCGAACCGGGTCGGCACCGGGGAGCCGTAGACCAGGTATTTCGTCCGCTCGCCGCCGAGCGTGCCAGTGCGGATCTGGTGGGCGACCTTGCCCGACGAGACGGCGGCCCGCAGCTCGTCGCCGATCACCGGGCGCACCGGCACGTCCGGGGAGGTGCGCGGCTCGATGAACTCGGCGAAGTTGTCGGCGGTGATCGCCACCACCACCCCGCTGGTCTGCGCCGGGTCACCACCGGCGAGGTAGTTGACCGTGCCGTCGATGGTGTCCTGGAGCTGCGCCTCCTGCGGCTGGCTGTAGAGGTTGAACTGCTTCGCCGCGTACTCGCTGCCGTTGCTCAGCCGGGCCCGCACGTCGGTCTCGGCGTTCTCCAGCAGGATGTTGGTGATCTTGTCAGCGATCAGGTAGGCGAAACCGCCCACCAGCAGACTGGACGCCACAAGTGTGATGGTGACCACACGGACCTGGAGCGACCGCCGCCACGCCTGATGCACCCCGGCGGCGAACCGGGTCGACCGGCCGGCCAGGACGCGCCACAGCGCCCACGCGGCGGATGGCCGGCGGGACGCGGCGGTCGGCGGGTCGGGCAGCGGGGTGGTCACCACAGTGCTGACCAGGCTATCCGGTGCCTGCCTTGTAGCCCACGCCCCGAACGGTCAGGATGATTTCGGGTCGCTCCGGATCCGGCTCGATCTTGGCCCGGAGCCGCTGCACGTGCACGTTCACCAGGCGGGTGTCGGCCGCGTGGCGGTAGCCCCACACCTGCTCCAGCAGCACCTCGCGGGTGAACACCTGGCGCGGCTTGCGGGCCAGCGCGACCAGCAGGTCGAACTCCAGCGGCGTCAGCTTCACCTCCTCGCCGTCCCGGCTGACCGTGTGCGCCGGCACGTCGATGGTGATCTGGTTGCCCGGCGGCCCGATGGTGAGCAGCTCCGGCGCGACGTCCTCGCCGCGGCGCAGCCGGGCCCGCATCCGGGCCACCAGCTCCTTGGGCTTGAACGGCTTGACCACGTAGTCGTCGGCGCCGGACTCCAGCCCCAGCACCACGTCGACGGTGTCGCTCTTGGCGGTCAGCATCACGATGGGCACGCCGGACTCGGACCGGATCGCGCGGGCCACGTCGATGCCGCTCATGCCGGGCAGCATCAGGTCGAGCAGGACGATGTCGGGCCGGCTGTCGCGGAACGCGGCAAGTGCGCGTTCTCCGTCCGCGACGAAGGACGGCACGAAGCCCTCGCTGCGCAGCACGATGCCGAGCATCTCGGCGAGGGCGGGGTCGTCGTCGACCACGAGTACCCGGGCTCTCATGGGGTTTATCGTTCCATCCCCGTTCGTTCGGAGGGTTCGGCGTCTTCACGGGCACGGTAGCGCCGAGCGCGCCCGCGCACCACAGCCGACGGCGTGGCCGCCCAGCGTGGCGTGCCGCGACGGACGGGTCAACCGGATGCGGACCCGTCGTGCAACCATGATCCCCCGGGCGCCGCGATCACCCGTACCCCCACCGAGGGCTGGTACGCGGAGGAACTGTTCGCGCGGTTCGCGGTGGGCGACGTGGTCGGTGACCGTGGGGTGCTCGGCTGGGTCGCCGCCGAGGGCGACCCCGACTCGGCGAGAGGGAACGCATGAGGCTGGTGCGGTGGACGCCGGACGACCTGGTCCGGCGTCTGGACGACGTGGTGGCCGTCTACGGCGAGGCGATGGGCTACCGCCCCGACCTGCTGGAGGCCCGGCGCGGCTACATCGCCACCCACGTCCGCCGGCCGGGGTTCCGCGCCGTCGCCAGCCTGACCACCGAGGGACACCTGGCCGGCTTCGGGTACGGCTACCTCGGCGCCAGCGGGCAGTGGTGGCACGACCAGGTGCTGCGGGCGCTGACCCCGCCGGCCCGACAGCGCTGGCTGACCCACCCGTTCGAGGTGGTCGAGCTGCACGTGCGCCCGCCCGCGCAGGGGCACGGTGTGGGGGCCCGCCAGCTGCGCGCGCTGCTCGCCATGGCCGAGGGCGACACCACCCTCCTGTCCACCCCCGAGGCCGACGAGCAGACGTCCCGGGCCTGGCGGCTCTACCGCCGGTTCGGCTTCACCGACGTCCTGCGGCACTTCCACTTCCCCGGTGACGAGCGGCCGTTCGGCGTGCTCGGCCGGGACCTGCCACTGCCCGCGCCGGACCAGCCGTGAGAAGGGTACGGCTGCCCTGGGCGCTGCTGGCCGTGCTGGTCCTCGCCCAGATCTGCTACCCGCTCACCGGCGGCGCGACCCGGGCCGGGCTGACCGTGGCCACCGTGGTGCTCGGCTGGCTGCTCTCCGTCGGCCACGCGCTGCTCACCCGGGGCACCCGGGCCGCCGCCGCGCTGGTCGCGGTCGCGACCGGCGGCGGGTTCGCGGTCGAGGCGCTCGGCGTGGCCACCGGGTTCCCGTTCGGCAGCTACGACTACTCCGGCGAACTGGGCCCGAAGCTGGCCGGCGTGCCGTTGATCATCCCGCTGGCCTGGACGTGGATGGCCTGGCCGGCGTGGCTCACCGCGGTCCGGCTCACCCAGGTGTTAGGAGGGGGCCCTTCCTCTACCGGAGGCGTTAAGAAGGGGCCCCTCCTTGCACGGGTCGCGCTCGCGGCGGTGGGGCTGGCCGCGTGGGACCTGTTCCTCGACCCGCAGATGGTGGCCGAGGGCTACTGGACCTGGCGCGACGCCACCCCGGCGCTGCCCGGGCTACCCGGCATCCCGGTCAGCAACTACCTGGGCTGGCTGGGCTTCGCGGTGCTGCTCGCCGCCGCGCTGCGGCCGCTCGCCGGGGCCTCCGTCGACCGGGTCGACGGCCGGGACGCCGACGTCCTGAAGATCACCAGCCAGGACAAGTCGGACCGGGACGACCACCTGCCGATCCCGACCCGGAGCTGGGACCCGGGCGCGGACCACGACAGCTTCCTCGACGTCAGCGAGCCGATCCCGGTGCCGCTGGACGCGTTCGCCGACCGCGCCGGCACCTGCGACCCCGACCTCTGGCGCGGCGTCCGCCGGCTGCCCCACCTGGCCACCTGAGCCGGCGGACGACGGCCGCTCAGTCGAGCGCGGCGGCGAGCGCGGCGAGCTGGTCGGCGTACTCGATCCGGTCGGCCCACCCGGCCGGCCAGGCCGCCGTCCCGTGGGCGGCCCCGACGAACGCGCCGGCCAGCGCGGCGATGGAGTCCGAGTCGCCGGCGGTGGTGGCGCCCCGGGCCAGCGCGCCGACCGGATCGTCCGGGTGCCGCAACGCGCAGAGCAGCGCGGTGGCCAGCGCCTCCTCGGCGATCCACCCCTCGCCGGTGAGCCGGCACGGGTCGCCGCCGTCGTCGGGGCGGGCCAGCGCCGCCTCCAGCCGGCCCAGCACCCGCAGGCAGTCGTCCCAGCCCCGGGCCGCGAACTCGGCCGCGCTGCGCTCCCCCGGCCGCTGCCACAGGTCGCCGAGCCAGTCGTCCCGGTAGACCGTGCGCTGCTCGCGAGCCCGCTCGGTGAGCAGGCCGGGCAGCTCCGGCAGCGCCGCGCCGTCGCGCAGCAGCCGGACCGCGTACGCGGTCAGCTCGCTGGCCGCCAGGGCGGTCGGGTGGCCGTGGGTCAGGCCGGCCTGGAGCTGCGCCAGCCCGGCGAGAGTGTCGAGGTCGACGTCGAGGAGCCCGACCGGCGTGACCCGCATGTTGGCACCGCACCCCTTGGAGCCGGCCACCGTGGCCTCCTGCCAGCGGGTGCCCCGGCTCAGCTCGGCACAGGCCCGCAGGCAGGTCATGCCGGGGGCGCGGTTGTTCTCCGGGCTGGCCGCCCAGTCGAGGAAGCGTCGCCGCAGCAGCGGCTCCACCGCCTCCGCGGTGAGGGCCGGCGCGTCGTGCACCGCCCACGCGACCGCCAGCGCCATCTGGGTGTCGTCGGTGACCAGCGCCGGATCGCCCTCCAGCTCGCGCGGACCGGCCGGGCCGTAGCGCCGGACGATCTCGGTGACGGTGAGGAACTCGGTGGGCTTGCCCAGGGCGTCGCCGTAGGCCAGACCGAAGAGCGACCCGGCGGCACGTCGGAGGGTGGAGGCGGTCACGTGGCGATCATGCCCGGGCCGCGCAAGCCCGGGCCGGTCAGTCCCAGCAGAGGCAGAACGGGTGCCCGGCCGGGTCGGCGTAGACCCGCCAGCCGTCGCCCTCACCGCGCAGCCGCCGCGCCCCAAGCGCCAACGCCGCCTTCTCGGCCGCCTCGATGTCGTCCACCGTCACGTCCAGGTGGAACTGCTGCGGACGCTCCGGGTCGGGCCACGCGGGGGCGCGCAGGTCGAGCGCCTTCTGGAAGGCGAGGCGGGGTTGGTGCCCGGGCGGGCCGCCGAGCACCACCCAGTCGTCCCCGTCGGAACTCTCCTCGATCACCGGGAGGCCGAGCAGCTCGGCGTAGAAGCCGGCCAACGCACGCGGGTCGGGGCAGTCGATCACCGTGGAACGCAGTCGTCCGATCATGCCGGTCATCCTGCCCCCGGGGTACGACGGGAAACGTCACTCCTCGGCGAGCCGCCGCCCCGCGTCCCGGCAGGCGGTCAGGACCGCCCGGGCGTACGCCGGGGTCGCGCCGGCCAGTCCGCACGCGGGGGTGACCACCACCTGCTCGGCGAGCCGGCGACGGGGGAAGCCGAGCCGGTCCCAGACCCGGCGGACCCGGGCGGCCACCTCGGCCGACGTCGGTGCCCGCCCACCGGCCGGCGGGAAGATCGGAAGAGCGTCGTGT
>NZ_CADEAU010000348.1 GCF_902825405.1 Micromonospora maritima
CGCCATCAGCCACCTCCGCCCCGGCACCCTACCGGCCGGGTCCGGGCCGGGTGCGGCGAGCGGTCGGGTCGGCTCAGGCGGCTTCGGCGGAGCGGGCGGGACCGGCGGCGAGTGCCAGGTCGGCCAGGTCACGCCGGAGCGCGCCCTCCACCGCGCGGGCGGCGAGGCCGCCGAGGATCAGGGCCAGCACCCGCCCGTACGGCCGGGTGGGCACCGCCTCCTGCTCGACGGTGACCTCGGTGCACCCACGCCGCCGCCGTTCGACCGTGCGCAGCGTCCAGGTGATCCGGTAGTCGACGCCCGCGCCCCGGGAGTCGAGCACCAGGCGGGCCGGCGCCACGGCCTCGACCACCTGGTATTCCTCCGGCTCGGTGCCGCCGTCCGGCCGGACGCGGGTCTCCCGCCAGACCGTGCCGGGCCCGAAACCGCCGGTGCCGAGGACCTCGACCGCACCCACCGCCGACAGCCAGTCGGCGCGGGCCGGGAGGTCGGTGAGCAGGCGCCACAGGTCGGCGTCCTGCGCTTCGATGAATGCGGAAACCGTCACCGTCGACATGGCACCTCCCGTGTCGTCCACGGTACGGGCCGTCACCGGAAAACGGGGGGCCTTGTGGGTGACATTTCCACCACCGGTGCCCCGAGCGGGGCACCGGGGTATCCGACGGGCGGTCAGCCGTGGAGGGTTCCGCCCCGCAGCGCGGTGACGAACGCCGTCCAGCCCGGCGGGCTGACCGCGAGCGCCGGACCGTCCGGGTCCTTGGAGTCGCGTACGCCCACCACGCCGTGCGCGGTGACCACGTTGGTCGCCACCTCGACACAGAGGCCCTGATCGTTGGAGCGGCTGCTGGTCCGCCAGACGGCTCCGGTCAGCTCGGTCATGCTCGGTCCTTCCTGTTTCGGCTTCATCCGACTCGGGCACGCCGGGGGCCGCCCGGACGCGCGCGATCCGAGTCGATCAACGCGGAAGGAAACGGCCTCGATCGCACCCGATGTGCGATCGAGGCCGTCCGGCGGAAGGTGGGCTCAGCGGGCGGGGAGGACCGTCCCGGTGACCTCGCCCAGCGCGATCGTGGTGCCGTCCGGGCCGGGCGCGGTGGCGGTGATCGTCACCGTGTCGCCGTCCTCCAGGAAGGTCCGCTCGCTGCCGTCGGCGAACGTGACCGGCTCGGACCCGCCCCAGGTCAGCTCCAGGAACGAGCCGACCTGACCGCGCTCGGGACCGGAGACGGTCCCGGAGGCGTAGAGGTCGCCGGTGCGCAGCGAGGCGCCGTTCACGGTGAGGTGGGCGAGCTGCTGCGCCGGGGTCCAGTACATGGTGGCGAACGGCGGCTCGGCCACCCGCTCGCCGTTCCACTCCACCGACAGGGTCAGGTCCAGCCCGAGGTGCGGGGTGTCCCGCAGGTAGTCCTGCACCGGCGGGTCCTGGTCCGGCGCGGGCACGAACGCGTCGGCGAGCGCCTCCAGCGGGGTGACCCAGCCGGAGACCGAGGTGGCGAACGACTTGCCCAGGAACGGGCCGAGCGGCTGGTACTCCCACGCCTGGATGTCCCGGGCCGACCAGTCGTTGACCAGCACCACGCCGAACACGTGGTCGGCGAAGTCGGCCGCCGGCACCCGGTCGCCGAGCCGGCTCGGCACGCCGACGACGAAGCCGACCTCGGCCTCGATGTCCAGGCGTACGGACGCGCCTGTGGTCGGGCCCTGCGCGCTGGCCCGCTGCCCGGTGGGGCGGACCACCGGGGTGCCGGAGACGACCACGGTGCCGGCCCGGCCGTGGTAGCCGATCGGCACGTGCTTCCAGTTCGGCAGCAGCGGCGGCTGGCCGGGCCGGAAGATCTGCCCGACGTTCCCGGCGTGGTGCTCCGAGGAGTAGAAGTCGACGTAGTCCGCCACCTCGAACGGCAGCAGCAGCTCGACCTCGCGCAACGGCACCAGCAGCGGCTCCGCCGCCGGGCGGTGCGCCGGATCGGTGAGCAGCTCGACGACCCGCTGCCGGACGGCGGTCCACTGCGGGCGGCCGAGCGCCAGGAAGTCGTTCAGCGTGGGCCGGCCGAGCGCGCCCCCGGCCAGCACCAGCCCGGCCGCCTCCGCGCCGGCCAGGTCGAGCACGAAGTCGCCGATGCGGACGCCGATCCGCGGCTCGCGGTCGCCGTGCCGGAACACCCCGTACGGCAGGTTGGTCACCCCGTACGGCGAACCCGCCGCACCCGACACCCATGTCATTGTTCGAAGCCCCCGTTCACCAGCCCCAGCCGGATCAGATCGGTAAGTGGTTCGGAGATGCTGCACGAGCCGTAGCCGACCCAGAGCGACCGCTCGGACTCGCGGTGGGCCCGGGCCGACTCGACCACGCGCAGCGGGTCGGTGGCGGCCAGCAGCTCGGCGACGGCGTCCACCTCGGCGCCCTCGACCGCGGCCAGCGTCGCGGCCAGCACGTTGACGAAGCCGTGGTGGGTGAAGCCGGTCTCCGGGTCCCGGTGCCGGATCGCGTGGTGCAGCCCGGCGGTGAGCTTGAACGGCAGCGCACGGTCGCGGCAGGCGCAGATCACCGCGGCCAGCTCGACGGGAGTCGGGAACAACTCCGCGGCGAGCCCGCCGGTGCGGAACTTGGCCGCCACCGGCAGCCCGCCGGCCCGGGCCCGGGCGAGCGCGTCCAGCGCGTCCATCAGCCCGAGCGTCAGCGGGATCTCCGCGTACACGGAGGTGCCGTCGAGCCGGCCGGCGAGCGAGACCAGCTCGGCCACGCCCGGGGCGGGGTCCTCGCCGCGCTTGGCGACCGGCGCCTCGACCTGCCGGGCGGTCGCGCCGACCGGGGCCAGGGACGACAGTGCGGCGGGCAGCCCGTCGAGGCCGGTGTCGCCGATCAGGCCGACGACCAGGCCCTCGGCCGGGTCGACCAGGCCGGTCAACGCACCGGTCCGGATGTCGGAGGCGGGCAGCAGCAGCGGGCCGACCAGGTCGGCGTACCAGGCCGCGCGGTGCGTGCGGTGCGCGGCGACCGCGTCGGGAAGCGCGGCGTTGCCGGGCGGGAAGACCGCGGCGTCGTCGACCAGGCCGGCGAGGAGGCGGGGCACCTGCGTTGACACGAGACAAGAATGTACGGGACGCTACAAGGAACGGACAACCGCGTCCGATTATCGGACGCCACCGGCCGGAGAACGGGACATAACGGGAGGCGAGATGCCGTACTACCGCAGCGTCGGCGAGGTGCCCCGCAAGCGCCACACCCAGTTCCGGCAGCCCGACGGCACGCTCTACGCGGAGGAGCTGGTCGGTCAGGAGGGCTTCTCCTCCGACTCGTCCCTGCTCTACCACCGGCACGCGCCGACCGCGATCCTCGCCGCCGAGGAGTTCGCCCCGCCCACCGTCACCCGCAAGCCGAACCTGCCGCTCAAGCCGCGCCACCTGCGCACGCACAAGCTCGACGGCACCGGGGCGGACCCGGTGCTCGGCCGGCAGTACCTGCTGGCCAACGACGACGTCCGGATCGCCTACGTGCTGGCCGACCGGCCCTCACCGCTGTTCCGCGACGCCACCGGCGACCACTGCCTCTACCTGGAGTCCGGCTCGCTGCGGGTGGAGTCGCCGTTCGGCGTGCTCGACGCGGTCGCCGGCGACTACGTGGTCATCCCCACCTCGACCATCCACCGCCTGGTGCCCACCGGCGACGAGCCGACCCGGCTGCTCGCGGTGGAGGCGTCCGGCCACATCGGCCCGCCCAAGCGCTACCTCTCCGTCCGCGGGCAGTTCCTGGAGCACGCGCCCTACTGCGAGCGCGACGTCCGGGGACCGGACACCCCGCTGCTGGTCGACGGCGAAGAGGTGGAGGTGCTGGTCAAGCACCGTCGCGGATGGACGAGGTACGTCTACGCCAACCACCCGTTCGACGTGGTCGGCTGGGACGGGCACCTGTACCCGTGGGCGTTCTCCATCCACGACTTCGAGCCGATCACCGGGCGGATCCACCAGCCGCCGCCGGTGCACCAGACGTTCCAGGGCCCGAACTTCGTGATCTGCTCGTTCGTGCCACGCAAGGTGGACTACCACCCGGCCGCCATCCCGGTGCCGTACAACCACCACAACGTCGACTCCGACGAGATGCTGTTCTACACCGGCGGCAACTACGAGGCCCGGCGCGGCTCCGGGATCGAGCAGGGCTCGATCTCCCTGCACCCGTCCGGCTTCACCCACGGCCCCCAGCCGGGTGCCGCCGAGCGGTCGATCGGGGCGGACTTCTTCGACGAGCTGGCGGTCATGGTGGACACGTTCCGCCCGCTCGACCTCTGCGACGCGGCCGCCGACTGCGAGGATGACGGCTACGCCTGGACCTGGGCGCGCAAGCCCTGACGTACGCCGAGAGGGGCCGCGCGCAGCGACCCCTCTCGGATGTCGACGGTCAGAACGTCGACGCGTCGATGACGAACCGGTAGCGCACGTCGGACGCGAGCACCCGCTCGTACGCCTCGTTGATCTTCTCGGCCGGAATCACCTCGATCTCGGCGCCCAGCCCGTGCTCGGCGCAGAAGTCGAGCATCTCCTGGGTCTCGGCGATGCCGCCGATCATCGAGCCGGCGAACGACCGCCGGGCCGGGATCAGCGAGAACGCGCGTACCGACAGCGGGTCCTCCGGCGCGCCCACGTTGACCAGCGTCCCGTCCACGGCCAGCAGGCCCAGGTACGCGTCCAGGTCGATGGCGGCGCTGACCGTGTTGACGATCAGGTCGAACGAGCCGGCCAGGTCGGTGAACGTCGCCTCGTCCGAGGTGGCGTGGTAGTGGTCGGCACCGAGCCGCAGCCCGTCCTCCCGCTTCTTCAGCGACTGGGAGAGCACGGTCACCTCGGCACCCATGGCGTGGGCCAGCTTGACGGCCATGTGGCCCAGACCGCCCATGCCGATCACGGCCACCCGACGGCCCGGCCCGGCGTTCCAGTGCCGCAACGGCGAGTAGGTGGTGATGCCGGCGCAGAGCAGCGGCGCGGCGGCGTCCAGCTCGAGGCCGTCCGGGATGCGCAGCACGAAGTCCTCGGTGACCACGATGGCCTGCGCGTAGCCGCCCTGGGTCGGCTGGCCGTCCCGGCCCACCCCGCCGTACGTGCCGATGTTGCCCTTGAGGCAGTACTGCTCCAGACCCTTGCGGCAGTTGTCGCACTCCCGGCAGGAGTCGACCATGCAGCCGACGCCGACCCGGTCACCGACGGCGAACTTGGTCACCGCGGAGCCGACCTCCCGGACCACGCCGGCGATTTCGTGACCGACCACGATCGGGTAGGTGGTCGGGCCCCACTCGCTGCGTGCGGTGTGGATGTCGGAGTGGCAGATGCCGGAGAACTTGATGTCGATGAGGACGTCGTCCGGTCCGAGGTCCCGCCGCTCGATCGTGGTCGGAGCGAGCGGTTCGGTCGCGGACGTCGCCGCGTAGGCGTTGACGGTGAGCACGGGTTCCCGCTTCCTGCAGCCGGTGGTTTCCTTCCGGGCCGGGACACGTCCGGCCCACGACACAGCCTGTCGCTCCGGTTCTCCTACCCGCCGGCCACCCCGGTCGACACGTTCGCTTCCTCACCCCGCCGAACGGGAATAGCGGGTGGGCGGGCGCTCAGCGACGGGCGAGTGCGGTGACGCCGGCGAGCACGGCGGCGGTGACCGCCCCCACCAGCGGCCACGGGCCGCCGACCAGCGCGTACACCGCCAGCAGCAGCGGCGCGGCGGCCGCCGCGTAGACCGCCGGGGCCAGGCCACGGGCCATCGCGTCCC
>NZ_CADEAU010000349.1 GCF_902825405.1 Micromonospora maritima
GGCGCGTACCCGGGTCGGGTCGACCCCGGTGAGCGCCGCGCGGAGAGCGGCGAGCAGTTCGGCGGCGGCCCGGTCGGCGCCGTGACTGGTCGGGTTGCCGCCGCCGGCGCGGCCGTCGCCCAGGCGTACGCCGTCGAGGTTCAGCGCGGTGGCGCGGGTGGACGTACCTCCGACGTCGAGGCCGACCACGACGGTGTCCGACATGGCTCCCATGCTGGTCGGCCGCGTTCCCGGGCGCAAGATCACGGCTGTGCGTCAGGTAACAGTTTGAAAACTTCGCCCACGCCCTTGACACGGAGGGGCCTTCAGTAAGAACTTTTACCACTAACAGTTAACACTCTTTCCGAAAGGCGTCCGATGGTTGATCACGAGGTGGACACCCCCGCGGGGACCGCGGTGGTCGACGCCGACGCGGTCGACCGGCGGGGTGCGGTGACCGTCTCCTCGGACGGGGTGCTGGCCAGGGTCCGGGCCGGCGCGGGTGAGCTGACGGGGGCGTTGCGCCGGGTCGCCGAGCACGTGCTCAGCGACCCGGAGGCGGCGGCGCGGGCGACGATCGTCGAACTTGCCGAGCGGAGCGGCACGTCGCCGGCGACCATCACCCGGTTCTGCCGGGCGATGGGCTTCGAGGGCTACGCCGACCTGCGACTCGGCATCGCCGCCGAGACCGGCCGGGCCCGGTCCGCCGGCTGGACGGTCGACATCGGCCGCGAGATCCAGCCCGGCGACCCGCTGTCCCGGGTGCTCGACCAGATCATGGCCGCCGACACGCGGGCCATGCACGACACCGCCGCGCTGCTCGACCTGCACGAGGTGGAACGGGCGGCGGTGGCCATCGCCGGAGCCAGCCGGGTGAACATCTTCGGCGCCAGCGGCAGTGCGCTGGTCGGCGAGGAGATGCAGTTCAGCCTGCACCGCATCGGCGTGGCCGCCTGGGCCTGGAGCGACGTGCACGAGGGGCTGGCCAGCGCCGCGCTGCTGGGCGTCGGGGACGTCGCGCTCGGCATCTCACACACCGGCCAGACCCGGGAGACCATCGAGCTGCTCGCCGAGGCGGGCAGCCGCGGCGCGACCACCGTCGCGCTGACCGGCTTCCCCCGCTCGCCGCTGGCCGAGCTGGCCGACATCGTGCTGGTCACCGCCAGCCAGGCCACCACGTTCCGGCCCGACGCGCTCTCCGCCCGGCACCCTCAGCTCGTCGTGCTCGACCTGCTCTACATCGCGGTGGCGCAGCGCACCCACGACCGCGCCCACGCGGCCTTCCGGCGTACCGCCCAGGCCGTCGACGGGCACAAGGCCGCGAAGGGGTCCCTCTCATGATCAGTGCCCAGCGGTACGCGGACGCCGTCCGACCGGTGCTCGACCGGCTCGTCGACAGCCAGGCCGCCGCGGTGGACCGGGCGGCCGACCTGATCGCCGGCGGCCTGCGCACCGGTGGCGTCCTCCAGGCGTTCGGCGCCGGCCACTCCGAGGCGTTCGCCGCCGAACTGGTGGCCCGCGCCGGTGGCCTGGTCCCGGCCAACCGACTCTCCCTGCACGACCTCGTGCTGCACGGCGACGCGCCCCGCGACGTGCTCGCCGACCCCAAGCTGGAACGTGACCCGGCGGTGGCGCACCAGCTCTACGCCCTGGCGTCGCCGCAGCCGGAGGACGTGTTCGTGGTCGCCTCGCAGTCCGGCATCAACGGCTCCGTGGTGGAGCTGGCGACGCTGGTCAAGCGCGGTGGCCACCCGTTGATCGCGGTCACCTCGGTCGAGCACACGGCCCGGGTCGCCCCTCGGCACCCGTCCGGGCAACGGCTCGCCGACCTCGCCGACGTCGTGCTGGACAACGGCGCGCCGTACGGCGACGCACTGCTGCCGCTCGAGGGCGGCGGCGCGGTCTGTGCGGTCTCCTCGGTCACCGCGGCGCTGCTGGCGCAGCTGCTGACCGCCGAGGTCGTACGACGGTTCCACCAGGCCGGAGAGGTACCCCCTGTCTACCTCTCCGCCAACGTCCCCGGTGGGGACGAGCACAACCTCGCCCTCGAGTCGCGGTACGCCGGGCGCCTCCGGCGGACCGCCTGACCCGACACCACAAGGAGAGACAAGATGTCGGTTACCCCCGAGAAGTCCGGCGACCTCAGCCGTCGGACCCTGTTGCAGCGCGCCGCCGCGGCCGGCCTGATCGCGGTCCCGGCCGCCGGGCTGCTCAGCGCCTGCGCCGGCAGCGAGCCGAGCAAGTCCGACGGCGGCGGCGCGGCCAAGAGCAAGGACAACCCGTTCGGCGTCAAGGACGGCAGCGCCGTCAAGGTGGTCGTCTTCAACGGTGGACTGGGTGACCAGTGGGCCAAGGAAGACAAGGTCATCTTCAACGCCAAGCACGCGAACGTCACGGTCAACATGTCTTCCACCCAGAAGATCAAGACCGAAGAGCAGCCGAAGATGGCGACCCAGCCGAGCGACCTGGTGATGAACTCGGGCGCCGACATGATGGACCGCAGCACGCTGATCAACGAGGGCGCCATCGAGCCGCTCGACGACCTGCTCACCGCGCCGGCGTGGGACAGTGAGGGGACGGTCGCCGACAGCCTGCTGCCGGGCACCGTCGCCGACGGCACCCAGAACGGCAAGTTCTACGTGGTGAACGTGGCCTACACGGTCTGGGGCAACTGGTACAACGCGGCGCTGTTCAAGAAGGAGGGCTGGACCGCCCCGACCACCTGGGACGAGTTCTTCGCCCTGGCGCCGAAGATCAAGGCCAAGGGGATGGCGCCGTACGTGCACGACGCCGCGCACGGCTACTACCCCCGGTGGGCGCTGTTCGCGAGCATCTGGAAGGCCGTCGGCAAGCAGGCCGTGGTCGACATCGACAACCTGAAGGACGGCGCCTGGAAGGCCGACGGCATCGTCGCCGCGCTGGAGCCGTGGGAGAAGCTGGTCAAGGACAAGCTGCTCCTGCCGGGCAAGCTGGACCACACCCAGTCGCAGCAGGCGTGGCTGGACGGCAAGGCGGCGTTCATCCAGGTCGGCACCTGGCTGAAGAACGAGATGGCCGCGACCATCCCGCCGGGCTTCGAGCTCACCCTCTCCGACTACTGGAGCAAGCCGGGCGACAAGGCGGCCAAGGACGTCTTCGCCGCCTCCGGCGAGGGCTTCGTGGTGCCCAGCAAGGCCCCGAACAAGGAGGCCGCGAAGGAGTTCCTGCGGGCCATCCTGTCCAAGGCCGGTTCGGCGAAGTTCGCCGAGCTGACCAAGTCGCTGGCCTCCACCAAGGGCTCCGGCGACAACGTCCAGGACACCGCGCTGGCCAGCGCGAACAACCTGGTCAAGGGCGGCAGCGGAGAGCTGATCTCGGTGAAGTTCCCGGACTTCTACGCCGACCTGGACAAGGAGAGCCAGAACCTCTCCGAGGAGCTGATGGCCGGCCGGCTCACCGCGCAGCAGTTCGTCGACAAGATGCAGGTGGCCGCGGACAAGGTCGCCAAGGACTCGTCGATCAAGAAGCAGACCCGCACCGCCTGACATCGTCGAGGAAGTGAGTCCAATGCGGCACGGAGTCGCGCGTTTCGTCACGGGCTTCCTGGCCCTGCCCGTCGCGCTGTACCTGTTCTACGTGGTGTGGCCGTTCGCCCAGGCGGCGGGCTACTCGCTGACCGACTGGGGCGGGTACTCGGATTCCCAGAACTTCGTCGGGCTGGACAACTACGTCCGACTGTTCTCCGACGAGCTGATCCGGAAGGCGTTCTGGCACAACGTGTTCTTCCTGGTCACCGTGCCGCTGTTCACGATCGCGCTGGCCCTGTTCCTCGCGTTCCTGCTCAACGTGGGCGGACGCGAGGACAGGGCCGGCATCCGCGGGGTGTTCGGCTCCGGGATCTACAAGGTGATCTTCTTCTTCCCGCAGGTGCTGTCGCTCGTCGTCATCGCGGTCATGTGGCAGCAGATCTACCGGACCGACGGACAGGGCCTGATCAACGGCCTGCTGATCAAGATCGGTCTGGTGGACGCGGACAACCCGATCGCGTTCACCGCCGACCCGGAGCCGTTCCTCGGCGTGCCCGCGGTGCTGTGGTGGCTGCTGCTCATCGCGGTGTGGAGCGGCGCGGGCTTCTACATGGTGCTGTTCTCCGCCGCCATGCAGTCGATCCCGAAGGACATCTACGAGGCCGCGATCCTCGACGGTGCGGGCCGGTTCCACACCTTCTTCCGGGTGACCCTGCCGCTGCTGCGGGACAGCATCTCGGTCGCCTGGGTCTACCTGGGCTTCATCGCGTTGGACATGTACGCGCTGGTCTTCGTCATGACGCCGAGCCAGGGCGGACCGAACCACGCCAGCGAGATCTTCGCCTCGGTGATCCAGTTCAACGCGTTCCAGAAGGGCCAGTTCGGCTACGCCTGCGCCATCGCGGTCGCGCTGGCCATCTTCACCATCCTGCTGGCCGCGCTGCAGTTGCGGATCACCCGCCGTGAGCGGATCGAGTTCTGAGGAGGTTTGGACGATGAGCACGGTGACACACACCTCCGGCCGGACCCGACCCGACACGGAGCCGCCGTCCGGCCCGCCGGCGGGCCGGCGGACGAGGGGCGCCGGCAACGGCCTCGGTGGCCGGTTCTTCAACGGCTTCTCCCACCTGTTCCTCGCGGTCTGGGCGATCATGGTGGTCTACCCGCTGCTGTGGGTGGTGATGTCGGCGCTCAAGACCGACTCGGAGGTGATCCGCAAGCCGCTGTCGCTGATCCCCGAGGCGCTGCAGTGGGACAACTTCGCCCGGGCCTGGACGGCCGGGATCGACAGCTTCTTCCTCAACACGCTGCTCGTGCTCGTGTTCAGCGTGTCCCTGACGATGCTGCTCGGCTCGATGGCCGCGTACGCGCTGGCGCGCTACGAGTTCCGGGGCAACCGGCTGATCTACTGGATGTTCCTGTCCGGGTTGACCCTGCCGATCTACCTCGCGGCGGTGCCGCTGTTCAAGGGCGTGTACAACACCGGGGTCAGCCTGCCGCTGCTCGGCCCGAACAAGCACCTCATGCTGATCCTGGTCTACGTGGCGTGGTCGCTGTCGTTCACGATCTTCTTCATGCACTCGTTCTTCCGGACGTTGCCGGACTCGATCGCCGAGGCGGCCCAGGTCGACGGCGCGTCGCACACCCGGACGTTCTTCAGCGTGATGCTGCCGATGGCCAAGCCGGGCCTGATCAGCATCGGCATCTTCAACGTGCTCGGGCAGTGGAACCAGTGGTACCTGCCGACGCTGCTCATGCAGTCGGTCGCCGGTGAGCCGAAGCACCAGGTCATCGCGCAGGGCCTGATCGAGCTGTCGGTCAACCAGGGCTACAAGTCCGACTGGTCCGGGTTGTTCGCCGGCGTGACCATGGCGATGCTGCCGGTGCTGATCGTGTACGTCGTGTTCCAGCGTCAGGTGCAGTCCGGCCTGACCGCCGGCGTCAGCAAGTAGCACCCGGCCCCGTCCACCTCCCGCCCGCAAGGAAGGGCCCCTTCTTAACCGCCGTTTGTTAAGAAGGGGCCCTTCCTCTACCGGAGGCGTTAAGAAGGGGCCCTTCCTTTCCGGCCCAGCCTGTCGGTGGGGCGAGGCAGAATCACGTCCGTGCTGGTGGCGGTGGTGGCGGACGAGCGGGGCGGCGGCGTGCTGCAACCGCTCGACGCCGCCGGTCGTCCGGCCGGCCCGGTCGAGGAGGTCACCGACCTGGTTCGCGCGGTGGCCGCCCGCGAGGCCGCCGACCGGCCCCGCTGGGTG
>NZ_CADEAU010000350.1 GCF_902825405.1 Micromonospora maritima
CGTCGAGATAGCCGGAATAGGCGGCGAGCGCGGCCTGTGCGGCCGCGTTCTCCTCGGCGTCGGAATGGGCCACGGGTGTGGCGGCACTTCCGGCCAGCGCCGCCAGGTCGTCCTCGATGGTCACGCCGGGGGCGAAGACGTTGCGGTCGCGGTGGTAGCCGTCCTCGGCCTCGGCGTCGAGGTACAGCTCGCGCAGCCTCGGGTGGTCGGCCAGGCGCAGCGCGAACGGGTCGCCGTCGGCGGCGGGGGAGCCGTGCGCCCGGTCGTAGTCGCGGGCGTAGCCGTGCCGGCGGCCGTCCGCGCCGTAGAAGAACAACCGGCCGTACGCGTGCACCTCGACCGGCCGGGCGTCGAGCCACCAGTTGACCAGGTCGAAGTGGTGCCCGGACTTGTGCACCAGCAGCCCGCCGGAGACGGACTTGTCCCGGTGCCAGCGGCGGAAGTAGTCCGCGCCGTGGCGCACGTCGAGCAGCCACTCGAAGTGCACCGACCCGATCTCGCCCACCGCGCCGTCGGCCAGCAGCCGCCGGACCTGCTCGTGCAGCGGGTTGTAGCGGTAGTTGAACGCGACGGTGACGCGTCGGCCGGTCTCGGCGACCGCGTCGAGGATGCGCCGGCACCGCTGCGCGTCCACGGTCATGGGTTTCTCCACGACCACGTCGCAGCCGGCGCGCAGCGCCGCCGTCACGTACTCGTCGTGGGTGGCGTCCACGCTGGTCACCAGCGCCACGTCGACGCGCTCCTTGGCGAGCATGGTGGTGAAGTCGGCGGCGGCGTACGTGGGCACCGGCGGGTGGCCCAGCTCGGCCAGCCAGCGGTTGTGCGCGTCCATCCTCGTCTGGTTGACGTCGGCGAGCGCGACCAGCTCGGCGGTGTCGGCGTGGTCGAGCGCGAGGGCACGGACGAACATCTCGGCGCGTGCCCCGGCGCCCACCAGGGCGTGGCGGACCCGTTCCCGGGCCGGTGGTGACATGACGTCGGCCTCCCCAGCAGTCGACTGCAAAGGTTTGCAGCCGAAGAAACCACGACTGTGGATACGTCGTCAACGGTTGCCGCCCAAGCCGCCCCATCCATCCGTATTGATGGGCATTCATGCACGTGGCGGGAACGCCTGCGCAATCGAGCCGCAACAATGGACCGTTGACACGGGCGCAACCGTTTGCATTAATGGGCGGCACCCCGTGACCCCCACCACACATCGGACGAGGGAGCCCGCCGTGCCAGCCACCATCCGGGACGTCGCCCGCGCCTCCGGTGTGCACATCTCCACCGTGTCCCGGACGTTCTCGGCCCCGCACCTGGTCAACCCGGAGACCCGGGTCCGGGTGCTGGCCTGCGCGGAGGACCTCGGCTACCGGCCCAACCGGGCCGCCCGGGCCCTCATCACCGGCCGTACCCACAACATCGGCCTGATCGTGGCCGACATCGCCAACCCGTTCTTCCCGCCGCTGATCAAGGCGGCGGAGGGGCAGGCCCGGCACCGCGACTACCACGTGTTCGTGGCCGACACCAACGAGGACCCGGTCGCCGAGGAGGACCTGGTCCACGCCCTGGCCAAGCAGGTCGACGGCGTGCTGCTGTGCAGCCCCCGGATGAGCAACAGCCTGATCGAGCAGGTCAGCCGCGAGGTCCCGGTGGTGGTGATAAACCGCCAGGTCGCCGGCCTGCCCTGCGTGATGATGGACGTCGGGCAGGGCGCCCGGGCCGCGATCGAGCACCTGCTCGGGCTCGGTCACCGCCGGATCGCGCTGCTCGGCGGCCCGCGCGGCTCCTGGACCGCCCGGGAGATGCGCCGCGCCGCCACCGCCGCCGCCCGCGGCGGTGGCGCGGAGCTGACGATCCTCGGACCCAACCAGCCCACCGAGACCGGCGGCGGCGCGCTCGCCGAACAGGTACGCCGCAGCGGCGTCACCGCCGTGCTCGCCTACAACGACCTGATGGCGATCGGCCTGATCGAGGGGCTGGACGCGATCGGGGCGCGGGTGCCGCACGACGTCAGCGTCGTCGGCGTCGACGACATCGCGCTGAGCCGGCTCACCCGCCCCAAGTTGACGACGGTGGCCACGCCGACCGCGGCCGCCGGCCGGACGGCCGTCGACATGCTGCTGCAACTCGACTCCGACGCGCCGCGCGGCGCCCGGGGCCGGGGCGCGGCGGCCGGCGACCGTCGCACCACCGCACAGGTAATGCTCCAGACCGAACTGGTCGTCCGCGACTCGACCGGGCCCGTCCCCGCGCCCGGCCGGGACGGCACCGTGGCCTGAGCAGGTGGCCCGGGCCCGCACAGCCCTGCGGACCCGGGCGACCCGTGGACGGCCGCCGGTGACGTCGTCGCCTCCCACATCCGAGGAGTGAGCGCAGATGCACCCCGCAACGTTCCCCACCGCCGGCGCACCCGCCGGGCGGGATCACCGTACCCCCCTGACCCGACGCCGACTCGTCCGCGGCCTGGCCGCCGTCGCGCTCGCCGTGCCGCTCGCCCTGGGCGCGGCCGGCTGCGGCGACGACTCCGGCGGCGGCGACGGCGGCCCGGTCAAACTCTCCGTCTTCTGGTGGGGCGGTGAGGCCCGGGCCAAGCTCACCGAGGACGCCCTGGCCCTCTACACCAAGAGGCACCCCGACGTGACGTTCGAGAAGACCTGGCAGGCCAACCAGGGTTACTTCGACAAGCTCGCCACGCTGACCGCGGGCGGCAACCCGCCCGACCTGTTCCAGATCGACGACAACTACCTGGCCGAGTACGCCGGCCGCAGCACCACGCTCGACCTGGGCAGCTACCGCGACTCCGGCAAGCTCGACGTGTCGAAGTTCCCCAAGAGCCTGCTGGAGTACGGCGTGGTCGACGGCAAGCTCGCCGGGGTGGCCGCCGGGGAGAACACCCAGGGCCTGGTCTACAACAAGACGCTGCTGACCAAGAACGGGCTGCCCGAGCCGACCACCGGGATGAGCTGGGAGGAGCACATCGCCTGGGCCGAGCAGGTGGCGAAGAAGACGAAGGTGCCCGGCACCCAGGACCCGAGCGCCGACTACAAGGCGCTCTGGGTCTGGCTGCGCCAGCAGGGCAAGGACCTGTACAAGGGCAAGGAACTCGGCTTCACCGCCGAGGACGTGACGAAGTGGTTCGAGCTGTGGAAGGGCGCGCGGGACCGGGGCGCCACCCCGACGCCGGACGTCATCCACGAGGGCAACTCCAGCGACATCACCAAGCAGCTAGTGGTCACCGGCAAGTCGGCCACCTCCTGGGTCTGGGTCAACCAGATGCCGGACCTGAAGAAGAACACCAAGGACGAGCTGGGCGTGGTCGCGTACCCGGGTGACCCGAGCGCGCAGTGGGCGCGGGCCTCGATGTACTGGTCGGTGTTCAAGGGCAGCAAGCACAAGGACGTCGCCGTCGACGTGATCAACTTCCTGAACAACGACCCGGAGGCGGTGGCACTGCTCGGCACCGACCGCGGTCTGCCGTCGAACATGGAGCTGCGGGCCAAGGTCAGCGAGACCGCCACCGACCCGGCCATGAAGCAGTCCATCCAGGTCGAGTCCGAGCTGGCGCAGAAGTTCGGCGCCTCGCCCCAGGTCCCGATCAAGGGGCACAGCAAGGTGAAGTCCGAGCTGGTCAAGGCCGCCGAGAACGCCCAGTACGGCCGTGCCACCCCGGCCCAGGCGGCGGAGCAGTTCGTCACCGCCTGCACGTCCGCGATCGCCTGACCCCACGAAAGGACCGTCCCGTGGCTGTCACCACGGCGCCCGGTCGGACCTCCCGTACCGGACCGGTCGGCCCCCGCCCCACGCGGCGCGGGGCCGGCCGGGTCCGGCTCGGCGAAGGACTGGCGGGGTACGTCTTCCTCTCGCCCTGGCTCATCGGACTGATGGGCGTCACGGCGATCCCGATGCTGCTCTCGCTCTGGCTGAGCTTCACCGACTACGACATCCTCACCCCGCTGTCCGAGGTGCGGTGGGTGGGGCTGGCCAACTACGAGCGGATGTTCACCGCCGACCCGTCGTACTGGCACGCGGTGCGGGTCACGCTGACGTTCGCGCTGATCGCGGTGCCGCTGAAGCTGGCCGCCGCGCTCGGCGTGGCGCTGCTGCTCAACCGGGCCTGGCGCGGCGTCGGGCTGTTCCGCAGCCTGTTCTACCTGCCGTCGCTGCTCGGCGGCAGCGTCGCGCTTGCCATCGTCTGGGTCAACATGTTCAACCGGGACGGCGCGTTCAACTCGTTCCTCGCCCTGTTCGGCGTCGAGGGGCTGCCCTGGGTCAGCGACCCGGACTGGGCGCTGGAGACGCTGATGGTGCTGGCGATCTGGCAGTTCGGCGCACCCATGGTGATCTTCCTGGCCGGGCTCAAGCAGGTGCCCACCGAGCTGTACGAGGCGGCGGCGGTCGACGGCGCCGGGGCGTGGCGGCGGTTCCGCGCGGTCACCCTGCCCATGCTCTCCCCGGTGATCTTCTTCAACCTGGTGCTGGAGACCATCAACGGCTTCCAGGGCTTCACCGCCGCGTTCGTGCTCAGCAACGGCACCGGCGGCCCGGTCGACTCCACCCTGATGTACACGCTGAAGCTCTACATCTCCGGCTTCACCGACCTGGAGATGGGCTACGCGTCGGCGATGGCGTGGGTGTTCCTGGTGGCGATCGGCGTGGTCACCGCCGTGTTCTTCAGCACCGGCCGGTTCTGGGTGCACTACTCGGACGGAGACGACTCATGACCACCGTGCCGGTTCGCCGCCGCCCGGGCAACCGGCAGGCGTTGCGCCTCGTGGTGCTCCTGGTGATCGTGGCGGTGGTGCTCTACCCGCTGTTCTGGATGCTCGGCACCTCGGTCAAGTCACCGGCCGAGATCGTCAACAACGTCGGCCTGCTGCCGGAACGGTTCACCCCCGGCAACTACCTCGACGGCTGGACCAACTTCGACGTCGGCTTCGGCCGGTTCTTCCTCAACAGCGCCCTGGTCAGCGGGCTCACCGTCGTCGGCAACGCACTGTCCTGCCTGCTCGCCGCGTACGCCCTGGGCCGGCTGCGGTTCCGGCTGCGCAAGCTGTGGTTCACCGTCATGATCGGCACGCTGCTGCTGCCCGGGCACGTGCTGATCGTGCCGCAGTACATCCTGTTCCGCAGCCTCGGCCTGGTCGGCGGTGACTGGCCGTACCTGCCGCTGCTGGTGCCGCAGTTCCTGGCCACCGAGGCGTTCTTCGTCTTCCTCATGGTGCAGTTCATGCGCGGCATTCCGCGTGAGCTGGACGAGGCGGCCACCATCGACGGCGCGTCCCCGTACGGCGTCTTCCGGCACGTCATCCTGCCGCTGAGCCGCCCCGCGCTGGTCACCACCGCGATCTTCTCGTTCATCTGGACCTGGAACGACTTCTTCCGGCAACTGGTCTTCCTGTCCAACCTGGAGGACTACACCGTCCCGGTGGCACTGACCCTGTTCATCGACTCCACCAGCCAGAGCGCGGTCGGCCCCATGTTCGCCATGTCGGTGCTGTCCCTGCTGCCGGTGTTCCTGTTCTTCCTCGCCTTCCAGCGGATGCTCGTCGAGGGCATCAACACCAGCGGGTTGAAGGGATGACCGCCGAACCCGTCCGCGCCGACTGGCGGGACACCCTGCGCGAGGCGAGCGACCTGGCGCTGCTCGGCTTCGCCGTGGCGGCCGCCGCGCTGCCGGTGCTCACGCTGGCCCCGGCCGTCGGTGCGGCCAGCGCCGCGTTGCACGACCGGGCGGTCACCGGGAGCTGGCC
>NZ_CADEAU010000351.1 GCF_902825405.1 Micromonospora maritima
CCCACGCCGACGCCGCCCTGCCGAGGCTGCGTTCGGCGGTGCCCGACCCGCGTGCGGAGGCCGACCCGGCCGGCCGTACCCCCGTTCCCGCCGCGCCCGCCGCCGGCCCGACCACCTGGAGGAACCGATGACCATCGCCCCCGACCGCCCGCTCGCCAGCGAGATCACCGACATCCTGGTGACGCACTGCGGCCTGGACCCCGACGCCGCCGCCAGCACCCCGGCCGCGAGCCTGGAGGAACTGGGCATGGACTCGCTGGCGCTGCTCGAACTCTCCGCCGTCGTGGCCGACAGGTGGCGGGTGAAGATCCCCGAACAGGCCGGCCAGCTCAGCATCGCCGGCGTCGCGGACCTGGTGGCCCGCAAGGCGGACCCGCCCGGGCACACCGAGAACGCGATCGACATCGAGGCGCCGCTGCCGCTGGTCTGGGAGATCACCAACGACGTGGCCCGGTGGACCGAGCTGTTCACCGAGTACGCGCTGGTGGAGATCCTGCACGCGGAGGGCGACACGGTCCGCTTCCGGCTCACCATGCACCCCGACGAGAACGGGGTGGCGTGGAGCTGGGTCAGCGAGCGCACCGCCGACCCGGCGACGCGGGAGGTGCACGCCCGCCGCGTCGAGACCGGGCCGTTCGAGTACATGCGGATCCACTGGCGGTACGAGGAGGTGGACGGCGGCACCCGGATGACCTGGGTGCAGGACTTCGCGATGAAGCCCACCGCGCCCGTCGACAACGCCGGCATGACCAGCCGGATCAACACCAACAGCAAGGTCCAGCTCGCCGTGATCAAGGAGCGGATCGAGCGGGCGCACGCGGGAGGCGCGCGATGACCGACACCACCACCGCCCGGGTCTCCGTCCACGACGTCCCCGCCGACCGCCGCCGCGGCGGCGAGCTGCGGGTGCTGCTCGGCCCGAAGACCGTCGGCAGCACCTCCGGCTTCATGGGGGTGGCCGCGCTCGCGCCGGGGGAGCGGATCGCCGAGCACTACCACCCGTACAGCGAGGAGTTCCTCTACGTGGCGCGCGGCGCGATCACCGTCGACCTGGACGACGTGCCGGTGCCGCTGGCCGCCGGGGAGGCGCTCTACGTGCCCAAGGACGTGCGGCACCGGCTGCGCAACACCGGTGACGAACCCGCCGAGGTGGTCTTCCACCTCGGGCCGCTCGCGCCCCGCCCCGAACTCGGCCACGTCGACACCGAGAGCGCCGCCCCACCGCCGCGGGAGCCGTCGTGACCGGCCGGCGCACCGTGGTCACCGGCATCGGCGTGGTCGCGCCCGGCGGCGCCACCCGGGACCGGTTCTGGAAGACCATCACCGAGGGACGGACCGCCACCCGGCGGATCAGCTTCTTCGACCCGTCGCCGTTCCGGTCGCAGATCGCCGCCGAGTGCGACTTCGACCCCGACGCCGCCGGGATCACCCTGGCCGAGCGGCAGCGCGCCGACCGGTACGTGCAGTTCGCGCTCGCCTGCTCCGCCGAGGCGCTGGCCGACAGCGGGCTGACGCTCACCGACGCCGAGCGGGAACGGGCCGGCGTGGTGCTGGGCACCGCCGTCGGCGGCACGATGGCCCTGGAGCAGGAGTACGTGCGGGTCAGCGACTCCGGCCGGCACTGGCTGGTCGACCACGCGCTCGGCGGGCCGTACCTCTACCAGGCACTGGTGCCCAGCAGCCTGGCCGCCGACGTGGCCTGCCGGCACGGCCTGCACGGCCCGGCGCAGGTCATCTCCACCGGCTGCACGTCCGGCATCGACGCGATCGGGTACGCCCACCAGCTCGTCGCCGACGGCGAGGCGGACGTGGTGCTGGCCGGTGCCGCCGACTCACCGATCTCGCCGGTGACCGTCGCCTCGTTCGACGCCATCGGCGCGACCAGCCCGGACAACGACGACCCGGAGCACGCCTCCCGGCCGTTCGACGCCGACCGGCACGGCTTCGTCCTCGCCGAGGGCGCCGCAGTGCTGGTGCTGGAGGAGGCCGAGCACGCCCGCCGCCGGGGCGCGCACGTCTACTGCGAGGTCGCCGGCTACGCCAGCCGCAGCAACGGCTTCCACATGACCGGGCTGCGTCCGGACGGCGCCGAGATGGCGGTGGCCATCACCGACGCGCTGCGCCAGGCCCGGCTCGCCCCGTCGGCCGTGTCGTACGTCAGCGCGCACGGCTCCGGCACGCGGCAGAACGACAGGCACGAGACGGCCGCGTTCAAGCGGGCGCTCGGGGAGACGGCGTACCGGGTGCCGGTCAGCTCGATCAAGTCGATGGTCGGGCACTCGCTCGGCGCCATCGGTTCGATCGAGATGGCCGCCTGCGCGCTGGCCATCGAGTACGGCGTGGTCCCGCCCACGGCCAACTGGACCACCCGCGACCCGGAGTGCGACCTGGACTACGTGCCGAACGAGGCCCGGGAGGTGCCGGTGGACGTGGCGTTGTCGGTGGGCAGCGGGTTCGGCGGCTTCCAGTCCGCGATGGTCTTCCGCCGGATGGCGGTGACGCCGTCATGACGGCGCGGGCGGTGGTGACCGGCATCGGCGTGGTCGCGCCCAGCGGCGTCGGCGCGGACGCGCACTGGGAGACCGTGCTGGCCGGCACCCGGCGCACGGGCCCGATCACGCTGTTCGACCCGGCGCGCTACCCGACCCGGGTGGCCGGGGAGGTGGCCGACTTCGACCCGGCCGGGTTCACCGACACCCGGCAGCGGGTGCAGACCGACCGCTGGACCCACCTCGGCTTCGCCGCGACCGGGCTGGCGCTCGCCGACGCCGGGCTGCCCGAGGTGTCACCCGACCCGTACCGCTGGGCGGTCACGCTGGCCAGCTCGTCCGGCGGGAACCTGTTCGGGCAGCGGGAACTGCAACGGCTCTGGGGCGGCCCGACCCGCACGGTCGGCGCGTACCAGTCGATCGCCTGGTTCTACGCGGCAAGCGTGGGTCAGCTGTCGATCCGGCACCAGTTCAAGGGCCCGTCCGGGGTGACCGTGTCCGAGTCGGCCGGCGGGCTGGACAGCCTGGCGCACGCGGTGCGCACCATCCGCCGGGGAACCCCGGTGGTCGTCGCCGGGGCGACCGAGTGCCCGCTGAGCCCGTACGCGCTCGCCTGCCAACTGCGCTCCGGCCTGCTCAGCGACGTCGCCGACCCGGAACTCGCGTACCGGCCGTTCGACGCCGCGGCCAGCGGGTACGTGCCGGCCGAGGGCGGTGCGGTGTTCGTGGTGGAGGAGTTGGGGCACGCGCTGGACCGGGGCGCGCGGATCTACGGGGAGATCACCGGCTGGGCGGCCACCCACGACGCCGCCCCCACCGACCCGGAGGCCGGCCCCGACCCGACCCACTACGCCCGGGCGCTGCGGCTGGCCCTGGACCGGGCCGCCGTCCGTCCGCACGACGTGGACGTGATCTGGCCGGACGCGCTCGGCGTGCCGGCGTACGACCGGGCCGAGGCGGGCGCGCTGCGCGCGGTGTTCGGTGACCGGACCCCGCCGGTGACCACGCAGAAGCCGCTGACCGGCCGGGCCCACCAGGGCGGCTCGGCGCTGGACGCGGCCACCGCGCTGCTGGCGTTCCAGCGTGGCGTGCTGCCCGTCTCGGCCGGCCCGGACGACCCCGCCCCCGGGTGCGAGCTGACGTTCCTGCGCGAGCCTCGCCGGCCGCGCAGCCGGATCGCGCTGGTCGGGGCGCGCGGCTTCGACGGATTCAACAGCGCGTTGGTGCTGCGTGGCGCCGCGCCCCCGCCGACGGTCGAGGGCTGAGCGGTCCGCTCAGTCGCGTCCGTCGATGCGCTGACGCAGGGAGCGACCAGCCCGGAAGGCGCGCCTGGGGAGCCACACCCGCAGTCCGACGAGAGTCAGGATCACGACGAGGAGCAGGACGAGGTAGAGCCAGCGCATGACATCTCCGCCCGATCGGGGCGGACCGGGAACGTCCGCCTGCTCCCTTGTGCCCGGTGGCGGCGTCCGTCAACCGTCCCGGCGCCGCGAGCCGGCCGGGGCACGGGGGCGCGGCCGGCGGGCTACCTTGCCGGCGTGCGTCCGATCCTGCCTGTCCGATCGATCCTGAGCAATCCACCAGCCGCTGTTTTCGATCTAGCCATTTGCATCTGGCGATGCCGAGAAGGGCCGTCATAGGGTTCCCGCAGAACCTCGGAACGACGTACCCGGTGGGCGGATCCGCCCACATCGAGGCTGGGCGGTGGCCGGTCGTGAGTGCACAACCCGTGGCGGACGATCATGCGTCGACGACTGTGGACTGGGTGGACGACATCCTGTTCACCGGCCGTGACACCGACGTGTGTCTGCGCCTGCCGGAGCCGGTCGACAAGGGCACGCTGCGCCGCCTCGTCGGCGAGGCCCAGGCCCGCCTGACCGGGGCCGGGCTGCGGCCGGGCGGCGCGGCCGCGCTGCGCCTGCCGCCGTCGGTGGCGTACGTGGCGCACCTGCTGGCCACCTGGCGCGTCGGCGCCCAGGCCGTGCTGCTCGACCACCGGCTCACCGACCACGAGGTCGACCTCGCCCTGCGCCGGCTCACCCCGCAGGTGGTGGTCGCGCCGGTCCGCACCGGCGGCGGCGCGCTGCGCGTCTTCGTCGACGTCACCGCCGGCGTGTCGTCCTACTCCGACCGTCCCGCCGGCAGCCCGCACGCGGTGATCCAGCTCAGCTCCGGCTCCACCGGCCCGTCCAAGGTGATCGGCCGCACCGCCGCCGACCTGGTCGCCGAGGTGCGCCGCTACACGGAGATCGACGGGGTCGCGCTGCCCGGCGAGCGGATCGTCCTGCTGCCGTCCATGGTGCACGTGCTCGGCCTGGTCGGCGGCCTGCTCTACGGTCTGCACGCCGGGGTCGAGCTGTGCCCGCCGGAGCGGCTCGGCGGCGACGCCATCCTCGCCGCGATCGCCGCCCAGGACACCCCGGCCACCGTGCTCGGCGTGCCGTTCCACATCGGGCTGCTCGCCTCCACCGTGCCCACCGGCCCGCTGCCACAGCTGCGGCGCATGACCACCGGCGGCGAGCTGGTCCCGGCCGCGGTCGCCCGCGCCTTCACCGACCGCTACGGCGTCCCGCTGGGCAACATGTACGGAATGACCGAGGTCGGGGTCATCGGCACCGACCTGTACGGCGCGCACCGCCCCGCCGTCGCCCCCGCCCCCGGCATCGCGGTGCGGGAGCGCGACGGCGAGCTGTGGGTCAGCTGCCCGGCGAACCCGTACGTGGGTCTCGCCGACCCGACCCGCTGGGCCGACGGCTGGCTGCACACCCGCGACGCCGGCACGGTCGACCCCGGGACCGGTCTGGTCACCGTGCGGGGGCGGCTCGACTCGCAGGTGTCGGTGGGCGGCCTGAAGGTCGACCTCACCGAGGTGGAGGCCACCGTGGCGGGGCTGCCGGGCGTCACCGCCGCGGTGGTGGTCTGGGACGACGGCATCAGCGCCTACGTGCAGACCGACGGCACCCCGACCGAGGAGACACTGGACGCCCTGATCAGCGAGCGGCTGGCCGGGTTCAAGCGGCCCCGCGCGCTGCACCTGCTCGACCAGTTGCCCCGCACCACCACCGGCAAGCTGGTCCGCGCGGTGCCGACCCTGCGGGAGGCGGCCTCGTGACCGGCCCGCTAGGCGAGCACGACCTCGACCGGCCCGGCGGCGCCGAGCACGGCGACCGCGAGCACCAGCTCGTCGGTGCCGGCCGGATGACCGACGCGCGCGTCCGGGCGCCCGGGGACCGGCCACAGCCCG
>NZ_CADEAU010000352.1 GCF_902825405.1 Micromonospora maritima
CTCTTTCCCTACACGACGCTCTTCCGATCTCGTGGGCGCTGCTCACCCGGGCCGACCTGCGGGCCGGTGAGGAGGCGCTGCGCCGGTGGATGGCCGCCGCCGCGCTGGCCCGGCCCGGCGCCTCCGGCGGCCGGGTGGTGGTGGTCGCGGACGGCGCCCTCGCCCCGGTGCAGGCGTTGCTGCGCTGGGACGCGGCCTGGTTCGCCGAGCGCGAGCTGGCCGAGCGCCGCGAGTTGGGCTTCCCGCCGGCGGTCCGGATGGCCAGCGTCACAGGCGTGGCCGAGGCGGTGGCCGACCTGCTGGCCGGCGCCCGCCTGCCGGACGACGCCGAGGTCCTGGGTCCGGTGCCGGCGGAGGAGGGGCGGGAGCGGATGCTCGTCCGGGTCCCCCGGGCCCGGGCCGCCGCCCTGGCCGACGCGCTGCACGCGGCGGCCGGGCAGCGCAGCGCGCGCAAGGCGGTCGATCCGGTCCGGCTCCAGGTGGATCCGCTCAGCCTCTTCTGACCGGTCCCGGCGGCCGTGACCCAGCGCACCCGGGCCGGCGCGCACGGTCGTGAGCTGGGGTTTGCCGCACACCTGGTCCGGCAATTGGGTAGCGGGCGGTGATAGCATCGCCCGTCATGCCCAGGCGCGCGGTTTTCCGCGCGGGACACGGCGCGACGGATGCTCCGAGCACGTCGGGCCGACACGGATTCGATGTCGTCAGTCAGCCGGTGAGCAGGGGTGGACCAGTCGTGACCGTTCGTCAGTCGATCGTCTTCAACGGTGACCTCGGCAGCGGCAAGAGCACCGTTTCCGTCGAGATCGCCGAGCGGCTCGGGCTGCGCCGGGTCAGCGTCGGTGACCTCTACCGGCAGATGGCCCAGGAGCGGCAGATGACCGCCCTCCAGCTCAACCTGCACGCCGAGCTGGACCAGGCCGTCGACGGTTACGTCGACCAGCTCCAGCGCGACATCGCCGCCTCGGGCGAGTCGCTGGTGATGGACTCCCGCCTGGCGTGGCACTTCTTCACCGACGCGCTCAAGGTGCACATGATCACCGAGCCGACCGAGGCGGCCCGGCGGGTGCTGGCCCGCCCCTCCGGCCCGGCCGAGAGCTACACCTCGCTGGAGGAGGCCCGGGCCAAGCTGCGCGAGCGCAGCGAGAGCGAGCGCGGCCGGTTCATCGTCCGGTACGGGGTGGACAAGGCCCGGCTGCGCAACTACGACCTGATCTGCGACACCACCCGGGCCACCCCGGAGCAGGTGATCCAGCACGTCGTCGACGTCTACGAGGGCCGGCTCGGCGCCGAGGTGCTGCGCGCCGGCCAGCCGCTGCTGCTGCTCGACCCGAACCGGGTCTACCCGACCGAGGACGTGGCCACGCTGCGTGGTCTGTGGGACTCGGACTTCGCCGGCGAGGTGGCCGAGGCCGGCGACGAGGCGCTGGAGCCACTGAGCATCGGCTACACGGGGGAGTACTTCTTCGTGGTCGACGGGCACCGGCGGCTCAGCGCCGCGGTGCGCGGTGGGTTCCCGCTGGTGCCGGCCCGGCTGGTCGCCGAGGTCGACGAGCCGGTGGTCGGCGGCGTCAGCGCGGTCGACTTCTTCGCCGCGCAGGCCCGGCCGGGCCTGATCCACGACTGGGAGGACGCGCACGGCATCGCGCTGCCGCTGCCGGAGCACGCCCTGCTGGGCGGCGGCGCGGTGCTCGCCGGGGAGCCGGGCGCCGGAGCCTGACCGGCCGCCCGGGCACCGCGACGGGATCGCCCGACCGGCGCGACGGGGGCATGATGGGGGTCTCCGACGCCCGGGGAGGCCGACCGTGGATCCTGCCGACGCCCTCGCGCTGCTGATGTCCCCCGCGGGTCGGGTCGACCCCTACCCGACGTACGAGCGACTGCGCGCGCACGGGCCGGTGGTCCGGACCGGGCCCGTGTTCTACGTGGTGACCGGGTACGCCGAGGCCGACGCGATCCTGCGCGACGCCCGGTTCGGCGTGATGGACGACGGCCTGCGCGACCAGTTCATGCCCGGCTGGCGGGAGAGCCCGGCCGTGCTGTCCATCTCCCGGTCGATGCTGCGCACCAACCCGCCCGACCACAGCCGGATGCGGCGGCTCGCCGCCGGCGCGTTCACCCCGCGCCGGATCGCCGCCATGCGCGACGTGGTCGAGGCGCAGGCCGACGAGCTGGTCGACCGGTTGCTGGCCGGCGGGCGCGACGGCGCGCCCGTCGACTTCATGGCCGAGTTCGCGTACCCGCTGCCGGTCGGGGTGATCTGCGCGCTGCTCGGCGTCCCGGCGGCGGACCGCCCGCTGTTCCGGCGCTGGGCCACCGACCTGACCGGGGTCCTGGAGCCGGAGATCACGGCCGACGAGCTGGCCGTGGCCGACCGGGGCGCGGGCGAGCTGCGGGCCTACTTCACCGAGCTGGTCGCGGCCCGCCGCCGGGCGCCCGCCGACGACCTCACCACCGCGCTGGTCCAGGCCCACGACTCAGACGGTGACCGCCTCTCCGGCGACGAGTTGCTGGCCAACCTGATCGTGCTGCTGGTGGCCGGCTTCGAGACCACCACCAACCTGCTCGGCAACGGCCTGGTGGCGCTGCTCGACCACCCCGACGCCGCCGCGACGCTGCGCGAGCACCCCGAGTTCGCCCCCGGTTACGTCGACGAGTTGCTGCGCTACGACTCGCCGGTGCAGCTCACCTCCCGGATGAGCACCGAGCCGTCCCGGCACGGCGGCGTCGACCTGCCGCCGGAGAGCTGGGTCATCGTGATGCTGGGCGCGGCCAACCGTGATCCCCGTCGCTACCCGGAGCCGGCACGCTTCGACCCGTGGCGGCCGCAGATCCACCCGCTGTCCTTCGGCGCCGGGCCGCACTACTGCCTCGGCGCCGCGCTGGCCCGGCTGGAGGCGCAGGTGGCGTTCCCGTTGCTGCTGCGCCGGCTGCCCGGGGTGGCCCTGGCCGGCGCGCCCGAGCGGCGGGTCCGGCTCACCCTGCGTGGTTACGCCACCCTGCCGATCGTCGTCGGTCGCGAGGCGGCCCCGGTCACCGTTCCCGGTAGGCCACCGGGAGCGCCCGGCCGCACTCCGTAGACTGAGGGCGCACCACTCGTCCCAGACAAGGAGCCACGCCGCGTGACCGTTCAGCCCATCCGTCTGTTCGGCGATCCGGTGCTGCGCACGCCGGCCGACCCGGTGGTCGACTTCGACGCCGAGCTGCGCAAGCTGGTCGCCGACCTGACCGACACGATGCGTGAGCAGAACGGCGCCGGCCTGGCCGCGCCCCAGCTCGGGGTGGGCCTTCGGGTGTTCACCTTCGACGTCGACGACATGCTCGGCCACCTGGTCAACCCGGTGCTGGAGTTCCCCGACGAGGAGGAGCAGGACGGCCCGGAGGGCTGCCTGTCCATCCCCGGGCTCTACTTCGACACCAAGCGCCGGCAGAACGTGGTCGCCAAGGGCTTCAGCGCCCACGGCGACCCGGTCCAGATCGTCGGCACCGGCCTGATGGCCCGTTGCGTGCAGCACGAGACCGACCACCTCGACGGCGTGCTCTTCGTCGACCGGTTGGACGCGGCCGGCCGCAAGGAGGCCATGAAGGCGATCCGCCAGGCCGAGTGGTACGACCAGGCCGCCCCGCCCACGGTCAAGCTGAGCCCGCACACCCTGAACAACCCGTTCGGCCTGGGGCGGTGACCCGGATGCGCCTGGTCTTCGCCGGCACGCCGGCGGTCGCCGTACCGGCCCTGGACGCGATCGCCGCCTCGGGGCACGAGCTGCTCGCCGTGGTCACCCGCCCCGACGCCCCGGCCGGCCGTGGCCGGGGCCTCGTCCGCTCGCCCGTGGGCGCGTGGGCCGACGCGCACGGCGTCGAGGTGCTCACCCCGGCCCGCCCGCGCGAGCCGGAGTTCCTCGACCGGCTGCGCGAGCTGGCGCCCGACTGCGTACCCGTGGTCGCCTACGGCGCGCTGGTGCCGCCGGTGGCGCTGGAGATCCCCCGGCACGGCTGGCTCAACCTGCACTTCTCGCTGCTGCCCGCCTGGCGGGGCGCGGCGCCGGTGCAGCACGCCGTGCTGCACGGCGACGAGCTGACCGGGGCCAGCGTCTTCGAGCTGGAGGAAGGGCTGGACACCGGCCCGGTCTACGGCACGGTCACCGACGAGATCCGGCCCACCGACACCTCCGGCGACCTGTTGGAGCGGCTGGCCCACTCCGGCGCCGGGCTGCTGGTCGCCGTGCTCGACGCGATCGGCGCCGGCACCGCCCGGGCCGTGCCGCAGCCGGCCGACGGCGTCTCGCTCGCCCCGAAGCTGACCGTGGAGGACGCCCGGGTCCGTTGGGGCGACCCCGCGTTCGCGGTGGACCGGCGCATCCGCGCCTGCACGCCCGCGCCCGGCCCGTGGACCACGTTCCGCGACGACCGGGTCAAGCTCGGCCCGGTCACCCCGCTGCCCGACGGCCCGGAGCTGAAGCCGGGGGAGCTGCACGTGGAGAAGTCCGGTGTGCTCGTCGGTACCGCCACCACGCCGGTGCGCCTCGGCGAGGTGCGCGCCGCCGGTAAGAAGGCCATGCCCGCCGGCGACTGGGCGCGCGGCGCCCGGGTCACCGCCGGCGAGGTGTTCGCGTGAGCGCGAGGAGTGAGCCGGTGTTGCGAGCCCCGCAGTCGCGAACGAAGGGTGGCTTCGCGTGAGCGCGAGGAGTGAGCCGGTGTTGCGAGCCCCGCAGTCGCGAACGAAGGGTTGCACCGCGTGACGGGGCCGTCGCGCCCGGACCGGCCCGCCGAGGGCGAGCGTTCCCGGGGGTACGCGCGTGAGCAGGCCGACCGGCGTTCCGGCGACCGGTTCGGCGGTGACCGTGAGCGCGGTGACCGGCCCGGCGGCGACCGGCGCGGCGGGGACCGGTTCGGTGGTGACCGGCGGGACACGCGCCGCCCGGTCCGGCCGGCCGTGGACCTGCCGCGGCAGGTCGCGTACGAGGCGATCGCGGCGGTGCACCGCGACGACGCGTTCGCCAACCTGGTGCTCCCGACGATGCTGCGCGAGGCGGGGCTGAGCGGTCGCGACGCGGCGTTCGCCACCGAGCTGACCTACGGCACGCTGCGGCACACCGGCACCCTGGACGCGATCGTCACCGACGCGGCGGGACGGGACGTGCAGCGCATCGACCCGCCGGTGCGCGACGCGCTGCGGCTCGGGGCCTACCAGTTGCTGCACACCCGGGTGCCCGCGCACGCCGCGGTCTCCTCCACCGTGGACCTGGTCCGCCGGGTGGGTCCGGGCGCGACCGGCTTCGCCAACGCGGTGCTGCGGGAGATCGCGGGGCGGGACGCCGACGCGTGGGTGGCGAAGCTCGCCCCGGCCGAGGAGACCGATCCGATCGGGCACCTGGCGCTGGCGTACAGCCATCCGCAGTGGATCGTCCGGGCCTTCGCCGAGGCACTCGGCGGCGACCTGGGAGAGACGACCCGGCTGCTCATCGAGGACAACGAGCGCCCACCGGTGCACCTGTGCGCCCGGCCCGGCCTGGCCGATCCGGTGGCACTGGCCGACGAGGTCGGCGGCGCGCCGGGCGCGTTCTCGCCGTACGCCGTCTATCTGCCGGGCGGCGCGCCGGGCGACCTGGCGGCGGTGGCCGACGGGCGGGCGCACGTGCAGGACGAGGGCTCCCAGTTGGTGGCCGACGCGCTGGCCAACGCGCCGCTGGACGGTCCGGAC
>NZ_CADEAU010000353.1 GCF_902825405.1 Micromonospora maritima
GGGTCGAGGCCGTCGCCGGCCTGGTCCGGCCGCCGGACGAGCCGACCGACGACTGGCGGCTGGGTTTCCTGGCCGGCCTGTTCGACGCCGCCGGGAGCTGCCGCCGGGGCGTGTTCCGGATCGGCGTGCCCGACGACCGCAGCTGCCGCCGCGCAACCGAGGCGCTCGACCGGTTCGCCTTCCGGTGGGCGCGCGACGAGCCGGGCAACCGCACCGGCTCGTGTCAGCTCCGGCTGACCGGCGGCCTGCCGGAGCGGCTGCGCTTCTTCCACCTGACCGACCCGGCCGTCACCGGGCGCCGCTCGATCGAGGGCACGGCGCTCAAGTGCGCGGCGCGGCTCCAGGTGACCCGGGTCGAGGATCTCGGCCTGGAGCTGCCGCTGTGGGACATCACCACCGGCACCGGCGACTTCATCGCCAACGGGGTGGTCAGCCACAACTGCTTCGCCCGCAACACGCACACCTACCTCGACCTCGACGCCGGAGCGGACTTCGACCGCAAGGTGGTCGTCAAGGTCAACGCCGGCGAGCTGGTCCGTCGGGAGCTGTCCGCCCCGCGGTGGCGCGGCGCGCACGTCGCCATGGGCACCAACGTGGACTGTTACCAGCGGGCCGAGGGGCGCTACCGTCTGATGCCGCCGATCCTGGAGGCGCTGCGCGACTTCGCCAACCCGTTCTCCATCCTCACCAAGGGCACCCTGCTGCTGCGCGACCTGCCACTGCTGCGCCAGGCCGCCGAGGTGACCCGGGTCGGGTTGTCCTACTCGGTGGGCTTCGTCGACGAGGCGCTCTGGCGGGTCGCCGAGCCGGGCACGCCGAGCCCGCACCGCCGGCTGGACGCGGTCCGTCGCCTCACCGACGCCGGCTTCGCGGTCGGGGTGCTGATGGCGCCGATCCTGCCCGGCCTCAGCGACGACGAGGAGTCGATCGACGCGACCGTGGCGGCGATCGCCGCTTCCGGCGCGTCGAGCGTGACCCCGCTGGCGCTGCACCTGCGGCCCGGCGCGCGGGAGTGGTACGCCCGCTGGCTGGCCCGCGAGTTCCCGCACCTGGTTCCCCGCTACCGCCAGCTCTACCAGGCCGGGGCGTACGCGCCGCAGGCGTACCAGCGGGAGGTGACCGCGCGGGTGCGGATGGCGGCCCGCCGGCACGGGTTGCACCGGGGCGAGACCGGCGACAACCGCCGGCTGCCGGACGAGCCGCCGCCGGCCCCCGCCGCCGAGCAACTCTCGCTGCTGTGACCGGGCCGGCGGGTTAGTCTCGGCGAATGCGTTCCGCCCAGCAGCTCCTCGCCGACTCCGCCGTGATCGCCGTCGTCGGGGCCTCCCGCGACCCGGGCAAGGCCGCACACCGCGTACCGCTGGAGATGCAACGGCACGGCTGTCGGATCATCCCGGTCAACCCGACCGTGGACGAGCTGTTCGGTGAGCGGGCCTACCCGACGCTTGCCGACATCCCGCACCCGGTCGACCTGGTGGACGTGTTCCGGCCGGCGCGGGACGCGGTCGAGGTGGTCCGCCAGGCGGTGGCGATCGGCGCGCCGGCGGTCTGGTTGCAGCTCGGGATCTTCTCCGCCGAGGCGCGCCGGATCGCCGAGGAGGCCGGCATCGACTACGTCGAGGACAAGTGCCTCATCGTCGAGCGGGCCGCCGCGGGTCTCTCCCGCCGCTGACCGTCGATCCGGCGCGCCGGCGTACCCGCCGGTCGGTCACGCCGGAGCCGGCCTCCTGAGCCGGGGTCGGGTCACCGGGCCGGGTCGGCGCCGAAGATCAGGTCGAGCTGGGCGTCGAGCGCGGCCAGCGCGGTCTCCGGGGGATAGTGGCCGCCGAGCACGTAGATGCCGAGCCCCTCCATCACGGCGAGCAGCCCGACCGCGGACCGTTCCGGGTCCACCCGGCCGTCCGCGACGAGCGGTGAGCCGGCGGCGATCTGGCCGGCCACGAACGCCAGCAGCGCGGCCGTCTCGTCGTGCAGCGCGGCGGCCACGGCCGGTCGCACGGCGGTGTAGGCGAGGAAGGCCAGGGCCACCCGGCCGTCCGCCCGCCGTTCCTCGTCGAGCGGCAGCAGTTCGGCCAGCATGGCCCGCAGCAGCGCCCGGGGTGCCGGCGTCGCGCCGAGCGGCTCGACCGCCCGGCGGACCCGTTCCTCGTTGCGCTCGCGCACCACGGCGAGCGCGAAGACCATCATCTCGTCCCGGGTACGGAAGTAGTGCTGCACCATCCCGGGGCTGACCTCGGCCGCGGCGGCGACGTGGCGCAGGCTGACCGCCTCCAGCCCCTGTTCGGCCGCGACCCGCATCAGGGCGTCGGCGATCAGCGCGCGACGCTCCCGGTGGTCGACCCGCTTCGGCATACTCCCATGCTTTCACAATACGACTGTATTGACACGTCGCCGAGGACGTTTTACATTACGACTGCATTGAAAAGAGGGGGTGCGGTGATGGGGCAGGCGATCCGGCTGGCGCGGCGCGTGGTGGCGTACGAGTGGGGCATGTGGCGCAGTCTCACCCGGTGGGTCCTGCGCCGGCCGTACCCGGTCGCACCAGGTGCCGGGACGTACGCCTACGTCGGCGGCGTACAGCCGATCCTGCTGGCCTTCATCGTGCTGTCCACGATCGAGATCCCGGTCCTCGACGTGATCCTGCGGCACACCGTCGACCAGCCGACGGTGCGGCACGCGGCGATCGGGCTCGGGGTCTGGGGCGTGCTGTGGATGGTCGGGCTGCTGGCCAGCCTCCGGATCCATCCGCACGTCGTCGACGACGCCGGCCTGCGGGTGCGCAACGGCGTCTCGATCGACGTCAGGATCCCGTGGGCGGCCGTCGCCCAGGTCTCGTTCCGTCGCCGCTCCCTGCCGTCCAGCCGGGCCGTCCAGTACGACGCGGACGACCCGGCGGTGCTCAACCTCGGCGTCGGCAGCCAGACGGCGATCGACGTGGTGCTGCGCGAGCCGCTGTCGGTGCCGCTGCCGAAGGGGCCGAGCGCGCCGGTGCGGGAGATCCGGCTGTACGCCGACGATCCGGCCGCGCTTGTCGAGCACGCCCGCCGGCACCTGCCCGCCACCGACCACGTCACGCGCCGGCCGACGCGTTAAGAAGGGGCCCCTGCTCTACCGGAAACGTTAAGAAGGGGCCCTTCCTTACAGCTTGTACTCCTTGAGCAGGCCGCGGGAGATGATCGTCTTCTGGATCTCCGAGGTGCCCTCGCCGATCAGCAGGAACGGCGCCTCGCGCATCAGGCGCTCGATCTCGTACTCCTTGGAGTAGCCGTAGCCGCCGTGGATGCGGAAGGCCTCCTGGACCACCTCGGCGCAGTATTCCGAGGCGAGCAGCTTGGCCATGCCGGCCTCGACGTCGTTGCGCTGACCGGCGTCCTTGAGCCGGGCCGCGTTGACCATCAGGGAGTGCGCGGCCTCGATCTTGGTGCCCATCTCGGCGAGCTTGAACGCGATCGCCTGGTGCCGGGCGAGCGGCTGGCCGAACGTCTTGCGCTGCTGGGCGTACGCGACGGCCAGCTCGAACGCGCGGATCGAGATGCCGCAGGCGCGGGCGGCCACGTTGACCCGGCCCACCTCGATGCCGTCCATCATCTGGTAGAAGCCGCGACCGACCTTCTCCTCGCCGCCGAGCACGGCGGAGGCGGGGACGGTGACGCCGTCGAGCACCATCTCGGTGGTCTCGACGCCCTTGTAGCCCATCTTGTCGATCTTGCCGGGAATGGTCAGGCCGGGCGCGGTCTCGCCGAAGCCGGGCTCCTTCTCCAGCAGGAACGTGCTCATGTTGCCGTAGACCGAGTCGGCCCCGGTGTCGGTCTTGACCAGGGTGGCCACCACCGAGGAGTACGCCCCGTTGGTCAGCCACATCTTCTGCCCGTTGAGCACGTAGTTGTCGCCGTCGCGGACGGCCTTCGACTTGATCGCCGAGACGTCCGAGCCGCACTCCGGTTCCGACATGGAGAACGCCCCGCGCACCTCGCCGGTGGCCATCCGGGGCAGCAGCCGGGCCTTCTGGTCGGCCGAACCGTGCTGCGAGATCAGGTACGCCACGATGAAGTGGGTGTTGACGATGCCGGAGATCGACATCCAGCCCCGGGACAGCTCCTCGACCACCAGCGCGTAGGTCAGCAGGGACTCGCCCAGGCCGCCGTACTCCTCGTCGATGGTGAGACCGAACAAGCCCATCTCGCGCATCCCGTCGAGGATGTCGGCGGGGTACTCGTCGGCGTGCTCCAGTCGCTGGGCGTGCGGAATGATCTCCTTGTCGGCGAACTCCCGGACGGTTTCCAGGATCGACCGCTGCACGTCGGTCAGGCCGGGCGTCTGGGCGAGTCGGGCCATCTCAGCCTCCGGGGTCGGCGCATTACTCATGGGTAACTGAACGCTCGGTCAGTATCGGCCCCCGGACCGGCCGCGCCAAGGTGACCAGTCCACACAACCGCTGTGAAAAGGTTCACCGCTGCGGGTAGCGTCCGCAAGAGAGAGGGCCGGTGACAGGCGATGGGGGGCGAGCGTGACTGACGAGCAGCCACCGTCGCCGTACGAGCCGCCGGGCCACGGCCAGCCGTACGGGCAGCCGCAGTACGGGCAGCAGCACCCGCAGTGGGGCCAGCAGCCGCCGTACCACCCGCAACCGCCCTACGGCCAGTACGGCCCGCCCGACCCGGGGCAACGCCCCCGCGGCGGCCCGAACGTGCTCGCCATCCTGTCCCTGGTCTTCGCGTTCGTCTTCGCGCCGGCCGGCATCGTCTGCGGCCACCTGGCCAAGCGGCAGATCCGGCAGACCGGCGAGGAGGGCGACCAGCTCGCCACCTGGGGCCTGATCCTCAGCTACGTCTTCACCGTGCTCGGCGTGCTCGCCTGCTGCGGCTGGATCGGGCTGGCCATCTGGGCCAACTCGGACAACGGCACCGGCTACTGACGCTCAGCGGAACTGCGCCTCCCGGACGCTGTTGCCTCCGTCGACCACGAGCATCTGCCCGGTGATGTACGACGCGGCCGGCGAACAGAGGAACGCGATCGCGGCGGCCACCTCGTCCGGCGTGCCGGGACGCCCCACCGGGGTGCCATGGCCCTGCTTGATCTCGGCCAGGGTGGACGCCGCGGTGTGGATGATGCCCGGTGCGACCGCGTTCACGGTCACCCCGTCGGCGACCATCTCCATCGCCAGCGCCCGGGTCAGCCCGACCACACCGGCCTTCGCCGCCGCGTACGCCGCCTCGGTGGGCAGCGCGTTCACCGGCCCGGCGGTGGCCGCCAGGTTGACGATCCGCCCCCAGCCGCGCTCGGCCATGCCGTTGATGAACGCACGGCTGCACAGGAACGCCGTGGTCAGGTTGCGGTCGATCTCGCCGCGCCACTCGTCGTAGGTCAGCTGGGCCACCGGCCGCAGCACCTCCGGGCTGGCCCGGCTCGCCAGGCCGGCGTTGTTGACCAGCACCTCGACGTCGCCGAGCTGCTCGGCCACCGCGTCGGCCAGCGCGCCGACCTCGGACTCGTCGGTGAGGTCGGCGACGAAGCCGGTGACACCCAGCTCGCCGGCGCGGTCGTGGATCCGGCGGGTGGTCGACACGATCGCCACCCGGGCGCCCAGGTCGGCCAGGCGGCGCGCGGTCGCGTAGCCGATGCCGTCGGCGCTGCCCGCGCCGGTGACCAGCGCGACCCGGCCGTCCAGCCGCATGGTGGCGGTCTCCGGGAGCG
>NZ_CADEAU010000354.1 GCF_902825405.1 Micromonospora maritima
CGTGCCCGGTCGCCGCCGCCGAACTGCTGCCCGAACGGGCCCTGGCCGGCGACGCCGAGGCCCGCCGCCGGCTGCGCCACGACGTGTACGCGACGCTGGCCCGCTCCGGCGGCGAGCTGCTGGAGACGCTCGACGCGTTCTTCGCCGCCGGCGGCACGCTGGAGAGCGCCGCCCGGGCGCTGTTCGTGCACCCGAACACGGTGCGCTACCGGCTCAAGCGGATCGCCGAGGTGACCGGTTTCTCGCCGCTGGCCCCGCGCGACGCCTTCGCGCTCCAGGTCGCGCTGACGGTCGGTAGGTTGGACCCGGTGGTACCGGCAGTCGCACCCGTCCCGAGTCAGACAGCGAGCGCAGGGGGCCGGAAAACCACCCAGAGCGGCGATGATCGCCACCGATCTTTGTAGGTTTCCTCTAACTCTTCTAGTGCGGTTTCGTGCCGTGCGTTACAGCGCGACCCGCGAGTATCCGTCAGAGTCGTACACGTGCTCGCCGTACTCTCCCCCGGACAGGGCTCGCAGAAGCCCGGCTTCCTGACCCCCTGGCTCGACCTCGCCGGCGTCGAGGCACGCCTGCGGTGGTGGTCGGCGCTGGCCGGCGTCGACCTGGTCCACCTCGGCACCCGGGCGGACGCGGACGAGATCAAGGACACCGCACGCACCCAGCCGCTGCTGGTGGCCGCCGCGCTGCTCGCCGCCGAGCACCTGCCGATGCACGACGTCGGGCTGGTCGCCGGGCACAGCGTGGGTGAGCTGGGCGCCGCCGCCCTGGCCGGGGTTCTGCCCGCCGAGGCGGCCGTGACGCTCGCCGGCGTACGCGGCCGGGAGATGGCCGCCGCCTGCGCGCTCGAACCGACCGGGATGGCCGCCGTGCTCGGCGGCGACCCGGACGAGGTGCTCGCCGCGCTCCAGGCCCACGGACTGCACCCGGCCAACCGCAACGGCGCCGGGCAGATCGTCGCCGCCGGCGCGGTCGGCGGGCTGGAGAAGCTGGCCGCCGAGCCGCCGGCCCGGGCCCGGATCATCCGGCTCCAGGTGGCCGGCGCGTTCCACACGCCGTACATGGCTCCGGCCGAGGCCGCGCTGGCCGGGGTGGCCGCCGGCGTGACCGCCGCCGACCCCACCCGGATCCTGCTGTCGAACCTGGACGGCGCACCGGTCGGGCACGGCCGGGAGACGGTGCGGCGGCTGGTCCGGCAGGTGACCGCCCCGGTCCGCTGGGACCTGTGCATGCGCTCCCTGGCCGACCTCGGCGTCACCGGCGTGGTCGAGCTGCCGCCGGCCGGCACCCTGGCCGGCCTGGTGAAGCGAGAGCTGAAGGGCGAGGGCGCGCCGGAGATCGTCACCCTGAACACCCCCGACGACCTGCCCGCCGCGCGCGCCCTGATCGCCCGGCACGGCGGCGTCGTCGCCCGCCCGCCGGCGTCCCGCTTCCGGGTGGTGGTCTCCCCCGCCGCCGGCGCCTTCCGGCCGGTCGCCGAACTGGCCGAGGGCGCCGAGCTGCGCGCCGGCCAGGTCGTCGGCCACGTCACCGGCCGGCAGGGGCCGGTCGAGGTGACCGCGCACGACAGCGGGCCGCTCACCGAGTGGCTCGCGCACCACGACGACCCGGTCGCACCGGGCCAGCCCCTCGTCCGCATCGGAGGATCGCACTAAATGGCCGGCAGCCGGATCGCCGCGATGGGGCACTACCAGCCCTCACGCGTGGTCACCAACGACGACCTCGCGCAGATGGTCGACACCAACGACGAGTGGATCCGGGACCGGGTCGGCATCGTCACCCGGCGGATCGCCGGCGACGAGACGGTGGCCGACATGGCCACCGCCGCGGCCGGCAAGGCGCTGGCCAACTCGGGCCTCACCGCCGCCGACATCGACCTGGTCGTGGTGGCGACCTGCACGTCCGTGGACCGCAGCCCGAACGTGGCCTGCCGGGTCGCGGCCAAGCTGGGCATCACCGCGCCCGGGGCGTACGACGTCAACACCGCCTGCTCGGGCTTCGCGTACGCGCTGGGCACGGTGGACCACGCGATCCGGGCCGGCGCGGCGCGCAACGCGATCGTGGTCGGCGCGGAGAAGCTCTCCGACTTCACCGACTGGACCGACCGCTCGACCTGCATCATCTTCGGTGACGGCGCCGGCGCGGCGGTGGTCACCGCGACCGCCGACGACGAGCCGGCCGGGATCGGGCCGGTGGTGTGGGGTTCCGCGCCGGAGAAGAGCGACGCGGTCCGGATCGAGGGCTGGCGGCCGTACATCGCCCAGGAGGGGCAGTCGGTGTTCCGCTGGGCCACCACCGCGCTGGCCCCGCTCGCTCTCCAGGCCTGCGAGCGGGCCGGGGTGGACCCGTCGGAGCTGGCCGCGTTCGTGCCGCACCAGGCGAACGCCCGGATCATCGACGGCATCGTCAAGCGGCTGAACATCCCGGACGCGATCATCGCCAAGGACATCGTCGAGTCCGGCAACACCTCGGCGGCGAGCATCCCGCTGGCCCTGTCCAAGCTGGTCGAGCGGCGCGAGGTGCCCTCGGGCGCCCCGGTGCTGCTGTTCGGCTTCGGCGGCGGCCTGACCTACGCCGGTCAGGTCGTCCGCTGCCCCTGATGACCCCCTCGGGCGCGCACGCGCTCCAGGTGCGGTGTCCGGCGTCGCCGGGCACCGAGAACCCCCCGATGAGAGGAACCAACCGCAATGACCCGTGACGAGATCACCGCCGGCCTCGCCGAGATCCTCGAAGAGGTTGCCGGGGTGAACCCGGACGACGTGGCCGAGGGGAAGTCCTTCACCGACGACCTCGACGTCGACTCGCTCTCCATGGTGGAGGTCGTGGTGGCCGCCGAGGAGAAGTTCGGCGTCAAGATCCCGGACAACGAGGTGCAGAACCTCAAGACCGTCGGGGACGCGGTCAGCTACATCGAGGCGCAGTCCTGATCATGAGTCGCCCCGACGTCGTCGTCACCGGGCTCGGCGCGACGACCCCGCTCGGCGGGGACGTCGCGTCGACCTGGGACGCCATGCTCGCCGGCCGCTCCGGGGTGAGTGCGCTCACCCAGGAGTGGGCCGCGCAACTGCCCGTCCGGATCGCCGCCCAGCTGGCGGTGGACCCGGCCGAGGTGCTGGACCGGGTGAAGCTGCGCCGGCTGGACCGCTCGGAGGCGATCGCCATCATCGCCGCGCGGCAGGCCTGGGCGGACGCCGGGCTGGCCGACGGCGGGCCCGACCCGGAGCGGTTGGCGGTCAGCGTCGGCTCCGGCATCGGCGGCGCCACCACCCTGCTCGCCCAGGACGACATCCTGGAGGCGTCCGGCCCGCGACGGGTCTCCCCGCACACGGTGCCGATGCTGATGCCGAACGGTCCGGCCGCCTGGGTCGGGCTGGAGCTGGGCGCCAAGGCCGGGGTGCACTCGGTCGCCAGCGCCTGCGCGACCGGCGCGGAGGCGATCGCGCTGGGGCTGGACATCATCCGCGCCGGCCGGGCCGACGTGGTGGTGGCCGGCGGCACCGAGGCGGTCATCCACCCGCTGCCGATCGCCGGGTTCGCCTCGATGCGGGCCATGTCGACCCGCAACGACGACCCGGAGAAGGCCTCCCGGCCGTGGGACAAGGGCCGGGACGGCTTCGTGCTCGGCGAGGGCGCGGGCGTGGTGGTCCTGGAGCGGGCCGAGCACGCCGCCGCCCGTGGCGCCCGGGTGTACGCGCGCCTGGCCGGCGCCGGCATCACCTCGGACGCGTACGACATCGTGCAGCCGCACGCGGAGGGCGAGGGCGCGATCCGGGCCATCGCCCGGGCGGTCGCCGACGCGGACGTGGCCCGCACGGACATCGTGCACGTCAACGCGCACGCCACCTCCACGCCGGTGGGCGACATGCTGGAGATCGGCGCGCTGCGGCAGGCGGTCGGCGACCATCCGGTGCTCACCGCCACCAAGTCGATGACCGGGCACCTGCTCGGCGCGGCCGGCGCGCTGGAGTCGATCGCCACCATCCTGGCCATCCGGGACGGCGTCATCCCGCCGACGATCAACCTGGACGACCCGGACGACGGCATGAGCCTGGACGTGGCCGCGCACAAGGCCCGGCACCTGGAGATCCCGGCCGCGCTGAACAACGCGTTCGGCTTCGGCGGTCACAACGTGGCGCTGGTCTTCACCCGCCCCTGAGCCGCCCTGATGTAAGGAAGGGCCCCGGAGGGGCCCTTCCTTACATCAGGCGCGGTTGCGGGGGTGCTGGCATGCGGTCCGCTCGTTGCCGCGCCGGTAGTTGCCGGTCCACCGGGCCATCACCAGCTGCGGGTCGTCCTCGACCTCGGCCAGGAACTGCGCGGCCCGACCGCCGCGCAGCGTGCCGGCGACCCGCCCGTGATGCGTGATCACCACGGTGCCGTCGGCCCGCTCGACGTAGCGGAAACCGTGTGCTGGCTCTCCCATGGGCGCTCACCCTGCCAGCCGGATGCCCGGTGCCGCATCCGGTTTCCGCCGCCCGGGGTGTTAAGCGGGGCCCCCTCCTCTACCGGAGGCGTTAACAGGGGGCCCCTCCTTGCACCTCAGGCGCCGCAGGTGGTGGCCGGCAGGCCGGGGACCGGCACCGGGGAGCGGCCGGTCGGGCGGGCCTTGCCGGCGAGCACCGCGGCCAGCGCGGTCATCGAGGCGCGGGTGGACGAGTAGGTGGCCAGCACCGTCGGCGACTTCGCCCCGGACAGCACGTACGGGGTGTCCATCGCCACCGTCACGTCGGCGTCGGCCCGCAGGTCCTTCGCGCCGTCGCCGTACCCGACGAGGTGCACCACGGTGCCGCCGGACGGCACCACCTTCACGCCGGCGGCGGTCAGCGCCTCGGTCAGTACGGCCCGGGTGCGGTCCCGGCCGCCGGAGGAGGTGACGCTGACCGGCCCGGGCACCGGGCCGCCGCAGCGGCCGCGCAGCACGGTCACCGCGGCGGCGGCCAGGTCGGCGGCGGCCCTGCGGTGGTCCGCGCCGTCGAGCGTGCCCAGCGCCGGCTGGGCGTGCCCGGCCAGCTGGAACTTCATGGTCAGCACCCGGGTGACCGCCTCGACCAGGCGGGTGCGGGGCAGCGAGCCGTCCTTGAGCGCGGCGCGCAGCCCGTCGTACGCCTGGCCCACGTTCGGGGTCATCAGGATGAGGTCGTTGCCGGCGTTGAGCGCCCGGACCGCGGCCTCGCCCGGCGACCACTTCTTCGCCGGGGCCATGTTCATCCCGTCGGTGACCACCACGCCCCGGAAGCCGAGCTGGCCGCGGAGCACGTCGGTGAGCAGCTTGCGGGAGAAGGTGGCCGGGGTGCCCGGGTCGACGGCCTTCACGTTCAGGTGGGCGGACATGACCGCCATCGCGCCGGCGTCGATCCCGGCGCGGAAGGGCGGGAACGCGGTCCGGTCCAGCACCGCCCGGGACTGGCCGACCACCGGCAGCTCGGTGTGCGAGTCGGCGGCGCTCAGGCCGTGCCCGGGGAAGTGCTTGACGGCCGCCGCGACGCCCTCGGCCTGCAGCCCGCGTACCGCGCCGGCCACCTGCGGGGACGCGGTCGCCGGGTCGGCGCCGAAGGAGCGCGAGCCGATCACCGTGCTGCGGGTGGCCAGCACGTCGGCGACCGGGGCGAAGTCCATGTTGATCCCCATCGCGGCCAGCTCCGCGCCGGCGGCCCGCCAGGCCGCCTCGGTCAGCGCCGGGTTGCCGG
>NZ_CADEAU010000355.1 GCF_902825405.1 Micromonospora maritima
CACGCTGGGCGCGCGCGGCCTGCCCCGGCTGGCCCGCTGGCCGGCCCGACCGCGCAACCTGCTGGTGTACGGGCCGCTGGCGCTTGTGGTGCCGCTGCTCCAGCTCACCCTGTACGCGCTTGCCGGTGCGGGGCCGGTGACCGCGTTGGCGCTGCTGGTGGGGCTGCCGCTGCCGGCGGTCGCGTTCATGCTGGGGTGGCTGGCGGTGGGGCGGCTCTTCCGCCCCCGCCCGACCGACCGGGTGGACCGGACACCCCGGTTCGGCGCCCTGGTCTGCCTGATCCCGGCGGTGCTCACCGCCGCCGGGCTGCTGCTGGCCATGCTGCCCGGCTGACCCGCCCGCGACGCCGACGGCCGCGCCTCCCGGGCGGGAGCACGCGGCCGTCGAGGTTGCCGGGTCAGCGGTGCATGATCAGCGCCATGGCCTCGGCCCGCGACTTGGCGTCGTTCTGCAGGCCGCCCCGGACCGCCGAGGTGATGGTCTTGGCGCCGGACTTCTGGATGCCGCGCATCGCCATGCACATGTGCTCGCACTCGAGCACCACGATGACGCCGCGCGGGGCGAGGCTGGACATCAGCAGGTCGGCGATCTGCGAGGTGAGCCGTTCCTGCACCTGCGGCCGGCGGGCGAACACCTCGACCAGCCGGGCCAGCTTGGACAGGCCGGTGATCCGGCCGTCCGGGCCGGGGATGTAGCCGATGTGCGCGCTGCCCCGGAACGGCAGCAGGTGGTGCTCGCACAGGCTCATCACGTCGATGTCCCGGACCAGCACGAGTTCCTCGTGGTTGGCCTCGAAGGTGGTGCGGAGGACCTGCGTCGGGTCGACCCGCAGGCCGGCGAACAGCTCGGCGTACGCGCGGGCGACCCGGGCCGGCGTCTGCTGCAGGCCGTCCCGGTCGGGGTTCTCCCCGACGGCGATGAGGATCTCCCGGACGGCCTTCTCGATCCGGGCCAGGTCGACGCTCTGCTCCACCGGGCCGCCGGTCAGCTTGCCGCTGATCAGGCGCGCGGCCACGTAGTCGAGCGCGTCGTCGCCGTCGGGTTCGGTCGCGGAAACGGCCGGCTCCCGGTCAGGGGAGCCGGCCGTCGGGTCGGTGCTCAGTGCGTACCGTCCGAGTTGTTGCTGGAACCGCCGACCGAGATGCCGTCGGCCGTGGCCTGCTTCTGCAGCGCGTCCTTCTCGGCCGGGGTGAGCACGGGCGGCTCGGTCGAGGGCTGGCGCTTGCCGAAGCCGTGGTAGGGGGCCATCGGCGGGCGCTTGACGACACGGGCGCAGATGCGGGCCATGTCGGCGGTGGAGAGGGTCTCCTTCTCCATCAGCTCCAGGACCATGTTGTCCAGGACGTCCCGGTATTCCACCAGGATCTCCCAGGCCTCGTCGTGGGCCAGCTCGATCAGCGCACGCATCTCGCCGTCGATCTCGGCCGCGACCGCGTCGGAGTAGTCCCGCTCGTGGCCCATGTTGCGGCCGAGGAACGGCTCGTCGCCGCTGGTGCCGTACTTGATCGCACCGAGCTTGGAGCTCATGCCGTACTGCGTGATCATCGCGCGGGCCAGCTGGGTGGCCTTCTCGATGTCGTTGCCGGCGCCGGTGGTCGGCTCGTGGAACACCAGTTCCTCGGCCGCCCGGCCGCCCAGCGCGTACGCCAGGGTGTCGATCATCTCGGCGCGGGTCTGGGTGTACTTGTCCTCCGTGGGGAGGACGAGCGTGTGGCCCAGCGACCGGCCCCGGGACAGGATGGTCACCTTGTGCACCGGAGCGGCGTGCGGCAGCGCCCAGGCGACGAGCGCGTGCCCACCCTCGTGGTACGCGGTGATCTTCTTCTCCTGGTCGCTCATCACCCGGGTCCGGCGCTGCGGACCGGCGATCACCCGGTCGATCGACTCTTCCAGCGAGTCGTTGCTGATCGCCCGCTGTTCCTTGCGGGCGGTGAGCAGCGCGGACTCGTTGATCACGTTGGCCAGGTCGGCTCCGGAGAAGCCCGGGGTACGCCGGGCGACCGCGTCGAGGTCGACGTCGGGCGTGAACGGCTTGCCCTTGGCGTGCACCCGCAGGATGGCCTTGCGGCCCTCCATGTCGGGGGCGTCGACCGGGATCTGCCGGTCGAAGCGGCCCGGGCGCAGCAGCGCCGGGTCGAGGATGTCGGGCCGGTTGGTGGCGGCGATCAGGATGACCCCGCCCTTGGTGTCGAAGCCGTCCATCTCGACCAGGAGCTGGTTGAGGGTCTGCTCCCGCTCGTCGTGGCCGCCGCCCATGCCGGCGCCGCGGTGCCGGCCGACCGCGTCGATCTCGTCGACGAAGACGATCGCCGGCGCGTTCGACTTGGCCTGCTCGAAGAGGTCGCGGACCCGGCTGGCGCCGACACCGACGAACATCTCCACGAAGTCGGAGCCCGAGATCGAGTAGAAGGGGACCCCGGCCTCGCCGGCCACCGCGCGGGCGAGCAGCGTCTTACCGGTACCGGGCGGGCCGAAGAGCAGCACACCCTTCGGGATCTTGGCGCCCAGGGCCTGGTATTTCGCCGGGTTCTGCAGGAAGTCCTTGATCTCGTGCAGTTCCTCGACGGCCTCGTCCGCACCGGCCACGTCCGCGAAGGTGGTCTTCGGCGTGTCCTTGGTGATCATCTTCGCCTTGGACTTGCCGAAGTTGAGCACCCGCGAGCCGCCGCCCTGCATCTGCGACATGAAGAACAGCAGCAGGAGCACGAGCAGCGCGATGGGGAGGAGATTGACCAGCAGGCTGACCCAGATGCTGTCCGACGACACCTTGGTGTCGACCGGGCCGGTGATCCGGTCCGCCGCCTCGGCCTCGCGGACCTGGTTCCAGACCTGGCCGCCGACCTCGTACGGGAACTGCGCCTCGATCTTGTCGGTGTTGGTGTCGCCGAACTTGGCCTTGTCCTTCAGGTCGAGCTGGAGCGTCTGCTCCTTGTCCTGGAAGACGACCTTCTCGATACCGCCCTTGTTGAGCTGGTCGAGCGCGACGGACGTGTCCACGCGGTGGTAGCTGGGACCAGCGGTGAACAGTTGACTGAGCACAACGGCGCCGAGGATGACCAGGATGATCCAGACCACCGGTCGGCGGAAGAAACGCGTACGTTCCATGCTGTCGTCGGGCGCCGAGACGCCCGCATCCTCCTGATCGACGTCCTGACCGTCTGAATGGTGTCGCCGCCTCGGGCGGCGGCCGGGGCCGCCGTGCGGGCCGGCCCGACCCCCGGGGCACGCGAACTGCCGCACCACGGTCATTCGACGGTACACCGTACGAGCGAGATGTGAGCTTGTGAGCCCGTCACTTACGCGTAGGGCGAACCAGGGTTTGAGCCGGCGTGGCGGGGAGCTCCGCACCCGACCCGCCCACAGCGCCCGGTCACGCGGCTCGAGGGGTCGGGCGTGGAGGGTGCCTCCACGTCACCGGCCTCTACCGTAGACCGAAAGGCTGAGAGCCCGCTGAACGTCCGCTGACGGCGGGCTCACCGACGCTCAGGCGCGGGCGTAGACCTCGGGCTTGAGCACCCCGACGTAGGGCAGCTCGCGGTAGCGCTCGCCGAAGTCGAGGCCGTAGCCGACGACGAACTCGGTGGGGATGTCGAAGCCGACGTACTTCACCGGCACCTCGACCTTGACCGCGTCCGGCTTGCGGAACAGCGCGACCACCTCGACGCTGGCCGCCGAGCGCGACTCCAGGTAGCGCAGCAGCCAGGACAGCGTCAGGCCGGAGTCGACGATGTCCTCGACGACCACCACGTGCCGGCCGGCGATGTCCCGGTCCAGGTCCTTGAGGATGCGGACCACGCCGGACGAGGTGGTGCCCTGGCCGTACGAGGAGACGGCCATGAACTCCAGCTCGGCGGGCGGGCCCTGGCGGCCCAGCGCGCGGGCGAAGTCGGCCATGAACATGACCGCGCCCTTGAGCACGCAGACGAGCAGGAGACCGTCCTCGACGTGTGCGTAGTCCGCCGAGACCTGCTTGGCCAGTTCCGCGGTCTTCTCGCGGATCTGCGCCTCGGAGATGATCACGTGGTCGATGTCGGCGTCGTACCAGGAGCCGTCAGCCATGCTCCTAGCCTGCCGTACGCCGGATGGCCTCCGTCGGCGGGGCCGCCCCTTTTGGCGCGGTCCCGCCGGGGATTTTCGGCGCGAACGAGGCAAATCACCTCAGCAGGTGCGGGAGCGCCAGCGCCGGCCGTCGTCGGTCGGCTTCCAGTCGGCCGAGTCGCGGGTGTCGGCGGTGAGCCCGAGGGCGCTGGCGCCGACGAGGAGGAGCAGGAAGAGCAGGAGCAGGACGACGGTCATGGCGGCGCTCGCTTTCACGCGGTTCGGATGGTTTTCGCCGCCGGTGCGCACCGGACACCATCGATTTTCCGGTCCGCCGTCCGGTCCGGACAGTGGCAGAAATGCCAGCGGGCATCGATTTCCTGCCACCTCTCCGGTTACCCTCGTCACATGCTCCGTTCGGTAGCCGTCATCGCCCTCGACGAGGTCGCCGCGTTCGAACTCGGCGTCGTCGCCGAGGTGTTCGGCACCGACCGCACCGTCGACGGCTTCCCCGGCTACCGGTTCGATGTCTGCACCGCCGACGGCGGCCCGGTCCGCAGCCGCTCCGGCTTCCTGCTCACCCCGACCGCCGACCTCGCGCCCGTCGACGAGGCCGACCTGGTCGCCGTGCCGGCGCACGCCGAGGGGACGCCGGTGCCCGAGCCGGTGCTCGCCGCACTGCGTCGCGCCGCCGACCGGGGCGCGTGGCTGCTCAGCGTCTGCGCGGGCGCGTTCGTGCTGGGCGAGGCCGGCCTGCTCGACGGGCGCGACTGCACCACCCACTGGCGGCACGTCAACGAGCTCCAGCAGCGCTTCCCGGCGGCCCGGGTCCGGTGCAACTCGCTCTACGTGCAGGACGGCCGGCTGCTCACCAGCGCCGGCACGGCCGCCGGGATCGACGCCTGCCTGCATCTGGTACGCCAGGCGCACGGCTCGGCCGTGGCCACCCGGCTGGCCCGGCGGATGGTCGTCCCGCCGCACCGCGACGGCGGGCAGGCCCAGTACGTGGAGGCGCCGATCCCCCGCGCGCCGGAGGCCCCCACGCTCGAACCGGTGCTGGAGTGGCTGATGGGCCACCTCGACCGCACCGTCACCGTGGACGAGCTTGCCGCCCGGGCCGACATGGCCCCGCGAACGTTCGCCCGCCGGTTCCGGGCCGAGACCGGCACCACCCCGCACGACTGGCTGACCAACCAACGGGTGCTGCTGGCCCGGCGGCTGCTGGAGGACACCCGGCTCAGCGTGGAGAGCGTCGCCGACCAGGCCGGCTTCGGCGACGCGGCGGCACTGCGACACCACTTCACCCGTCGGGTCGGCACCACGCCGCACGCCTACCGCACCACGTTCCGCGAACGCACGGACGCCTGACCCGCCGCCCCGTCGGCGAGGTGTGCCACATCAACCAGCCCTGGACCCCGCCACGTCCCCGACCTGGCGAGTCCCGGCACCAGGCCGCCGAAGTGGCGGCATCGACCGCCACCCGGACCGCACCACCTCCCCGAACTGGCGCGGCGGATCGGGAGGCGACGGGTCAGCCGGTCAGGCGGCCGGCCCGGCGGTGGACGAGGCGGCCGCCGGGCAGGTGCACCGGCCCCTGCCCGCGCCAGCCGGTGACCAGGGCGTCC
>NZ_CADEAU010000356.1 GCF_902825405.1 Micromonospora maritima
ACAGTCCCGGCGCACCGGCACCACCCGGCAGGCCGTGGTCTCGGCGAGCCACGCCGCCGTCGTCGGCGGGGGCGCGGAGAGCACCATCGGCACCGCCGGCCAGTCGGCGGCCCGCCGGGCCGCCGCGGCGAACACGGACAGCGCCAGCGGCTCGGTGACGTCGATCTCCTCCAGGTCGACCACCAGGGCATCCGGCTGCTCGGCCAGGCACCGGTCCAGCACCTCGTGCACCGCGCGCATCGTGCCCAGGTCGAGCGCTCCGGCCAGCCGCACCACGGTGACCGGGGACTCGTCGCGGACCTCGCACCTGATCCGGGTCGACATCGGGCCCTCGTTTCTGTCCGTCGGGGAGGACTACGCACCTACCCGCGGCCCGGGCCGGTGAAACCGGGCATCCGGGCCGGGACGGCAGGTCAGCGGCGGTTCGCGCGCCGGCCCGCCAGCAGGCCCAGGGCCGGCATGGCCACACCCAGCAGCAGGTGCAGCCAGGTGCCGGCCCGGTCGACCGCCAGGAGGTTCGCCGCGCTGCGCCGGTCGACCGCCAGGTCGTAGAGCCAGAGCACCAGGAAGACCGCGCCGCCACCGAGCAGGAACGCGCGGGCGCCGGCGACCGTACGGGCCAGCGTCAGGCCGGCCACGCCGAGGACCAGGTTGACGAGGTTGTGCAGCACCGAGACCTGGAGCAGCCCGAGCAACCGGGCGCCGGAACCCGGCCCGGTGAAGCGCAGGTCGGCGTAGGCGCTGGTCACCCCCGGCACGAAACCCAACGCGCCGAGCAGCAGCAGGAACACGGCGAACGCCGAGGCGACCCGGCGCACCGGCGCCCGCCCGTCGGCCGGGTTGCGCCGGGCCCGTGAGTGCGCCATCGAGTTCGTCACGCCGGCCCTCCTCGCCACCGCGGGGACCGACGGTTTCCCCGGCCCACCGGCGACAAACGCCGAACCGGTGGGCCGGATCCCGCTCAGACGGGCTGCAACGGCACCGTGGCGCCGTGGCGGACCCGGTCGTACAGTTCCACGTACCGCTCGGCCATCCGGGCCGGGGTGAACCGCGTGGCCGCCTCCCGCCGGCACTCGTCCGGCTCCAGCAACCCGGCCGCCAGCACCAGGTCGCCCAGCTCCTCCTCGTCCGCGGTGAGCAGACCGGTGCGGCCGTGCTCGATCAGCTCCGGCAGGCAGCCCCGGGCGGTGGCCACCACCGGCGTGCCCAGCGACAGCGACTCGACCACCGCCGTCCCACCCGGCTCCTCCCAGCGCAGCGGGAACAGCGACGCCCGCGCCGAGGCGACCAGGTCGTCGCGTTCCCGCCCGGCCACCGTGCCCACCCAGCGCACCCGCTCCCCGTCGACGTACGGGGCGACGTGCTCGTGGAAGAACCGCACGTCCGGGTTCTGCCGGGCCTCGTCGCCGGCCGCGGCCAGGTCCTCCGGCCGGTGGTACGGGCCGACCGGACCGGCCAGCACCAGCGGGAAGCCCACCTCGTGGGCCAGCCGGGCGCCCAGGTCCTGCCCCTTGCCCGGATTGATCCGGCCCAGGATCACCAGGTGGTCGCCCTTCGGCGTGGCCGGCCGGCGGTCCGCGTCCACCGCGAGCGGCGTGGACAGGTGCACGTGGCCGACCGAGTGTTCCCGCAACGCCCGCGGCGCGCGGGCCAGCTGTGAGGCGGACACGCCGTTGACCCGGACCCGGTCGCCGCCGTCGAGGTTGCCGTACAGCTCCGGGTGCTTGGCCAGGTCCCAGTGCAGCGTGTGCAGCGCCGGCGGGGCGTCCGGCCCCATCGCGGCCATGGTGGCCAGCCCGACCGCCTCCACGTGGTCGTGCACCAGGTCGATGTCGTCGCGGCGGTGCAGCGCCCGCACCACCCCGGCCAGATGCGCCTGCGACACGCCGCAGACCTGGTTGTACGGCCGCTGCAACGCGTGGAACTGCCCGTCCGGAAAGACCGCGATCTTCTCGTCCACCGGCAACGTGCTGCTCTCCACCGAGGCCAGCACCACCCGTACGCCGAGCCGGCGCAGCTCCGGCACCAGCGTGGCGACGACGTTCTCGATCCCCCCGTAGCCGGGTGGCGGCACGGACAGCCACGGCCCGGCGTTCATCAGCACGGTGAGCGTCATGCGCTGTCCTCTCTCGGTGTTCCCGGTGTCATGCGGACCCCTCTTGGTGTTCCCGTGTCACGCGGCGACCCGGCGGTGCGGGATGCGGTGCCGCAGTTGCGCCAACGGCGGCCGTTCCTCGACCGAGACGTCGTTGACGACGATCTCCCGATCCAGGTTGGGCAGCGCCTCCGAGCCGCCCCGGCGGAACTGGGTCAGCAGCGCGGTCGGCGCCACCCCGGGCGCCGCCCAGCCCCGTCGTTGCAGCCGCGACCAGGCGGTCAGCATGATCTGCGCCGACATCCGGCCCAGCGCGGCGGTGTCCTGGTGCCGGTGCTTGCGCTCGCCCAGGTCGACCTGGGCCAGGGCGTCCAGCCCGACCAGCTCCAGCAGGTCGATGAGCATCGCCGTCTCCACCCCGTACCCGGTGACGAACGGCACCCGCTCCAGCACCTCGCGGCGGCCGGCGTACTCGCCGGCGAGGGGCTGCACGAAGCCGGCCAGCTCCGGCCAGAACAGGTTGAGCAGTGGCCGGGCCATCAGCTCCGTCACCCGGCCGCCGCCGTCGGGCTCGACGCTCGTCGCACCGACCAGGGGCCGGTGGTAGAAGCCCTTGACGAACTCCACGCTCGGGTCGGTGAGCAGCGGACCGAGCAGCCCGGTGACGAAGTGCGGCCGGAACTCGCGCAGGTCGGCGTCGATGAACGCGACGATGTCCCCCTCGGCCGCGGCCAGGCCGGCCCAGAGCGCGTCGCCCTTGCCGGTCAGGCGCGGCAGGCCGCGCGTCATCGCGTCCTGGCCCACCACCTCGGCGCCGGCGGCGCGGGCCACCTGCGCGGTCCGGTCGGTGGACCGGGAGTCCACCACGATCAGCTCGTCGACCAGCGGCACCCGGTCGATCAGGTGTTCCCGGATGGTCGACACGATCGCGCCGACCGTGGCCTCCTCGTTGCGCGCCGGCAGCACCACGCTGACCCGGCTGTTTCCCTTGGCCCGGACCAGCCGACGGGCCGGCCAGTCGTCGGCCGTACTGGTCCGGTACGTGGCCCACGCCTCCACCACCGGTGAGACGGTCACATCTGTATCCCGCACGGGCACCCCCATCAGTGGCGGAATCGCGAACTCCTGTTTTTCCCAGTACCGCATCCGCGCTAACCGGATCTTGCCTAACAACTCGATCACCAGGTGCGTACCGGGTGGTTCCCGGCGGATGAACGTTGCGTTGCGCGCCACCTCGCGTTTGGCGCGACGCCGGCCAGGGGAGTGCTGTCGACGGTTTGTTCAGTCGTGGTGGGAGGGGCGGTCGGATGCGGGTGGGACTGGTCGGAGCCGGCGGGGTGGCGCAACGCCACGCCCGCGTGCTCACGGGGTTCGAGGACGTGGAACTGCTCGGTGTGACCGACGTCGCGCCGGACGCGGCGCGGGCGCTCGCCGACGCGCACGGCGGGCGGACCTTCCGGGACGTGGACGAGTTGCTGGCCGCCGGCCCGGACGCGGTGTACGTCTGCGTGCCGCCGTTCGCCCACGGCCCGGCGGAGGAGGCGGTCGTCGCCGCCGGCGTACCGATGTTCGTGGAGAAGCCGGTCGCGGTCGACCTGGAGACGGCCGAGCGGATCGCCGACCTGGTGCAGCGGCGCGGCCTGCTGACCGGCGTCGGGCACCACTGGCGTTACCTGCACGTGGTCGAGGAGGCGCGGCGGCTGCTCGCCGACCGTCCGGTGCGGATGGTCAACGGCGCCTGGCTGGACAAGGTGCCGCCGGTGGCCTGGTGGGCCCGGCGGGACCGCTCCGGCGGCCCGGTGGTCGAGCAGGCCGCCCACGTGCTGGACCTGGTCCGGCTGCTGGTCGGCGAGGCCACCGAGGTCACCGCGTACGGCGACGGGACCCCGCCGCCGGTCGACGGCGCCGACATCGACTCGGTCACCGCGGCCACGCTGCGCTTCGCCTCCGGGGCGGTCGGCACGCTCGCCGCGGCCTGCGTGCTCACCTGGAAGCACCGCGCCGGCCTGGAGATCCTCGCCGACGGCCTGGCCCTGTCGCTGGCCGAGGACGGCCTGACCGTCCGGGACGCGGACGGCGAGCGGCACCTGCCCGCCGACCCGGACGGTGCCCGGGTCGCCGTCGACCGGGCCTTCGTCGACGCCGTCCGGGGGATCGGCGACGACGTCCGGGTCCCGTACGCCGAGGCCCTGCGCACCCAGCGGCTCGCGCTGGCGGTCGCCGAGTCGGCACGGACCGGCCGTCCGGTGGCGCTGCCCACCGGGCCGGCGGCCCGGCTCACCGCCGCGGTCGCGGACACGGGGGTGGGCGTCGATGCGTGACCGGGTGGTGGTGGTCAGCGGCCCCGGCCGGGTCGAGCTGGTCGAGCAGGACGCGGCCGAGCTGCGCGAGGGCACCTTCCGGGTGGAGACGCTCTTCAGCGGCGTCTCCGCCGGCACCGAGCTGAGCTACGTCAAGGGCACCAACCCCTACCTGCACGTCACCTGGGACGCCGCGCTCGGGCTGTTCCGGCCGGGAGAGGCCAGCACCCCGTACCCGGTGACCCGGCTCGGTTACATGCAGGTCGGCCGCGTGGTGGAGAGCCGCACCCCGGCCGTCGCGGTGGGCACGGTCGGCGCCATGACGTACGGCCACCGCAGCGGCTGGGTCGCCGATCCGGTGGCCGAGCGGTTCGTGCCGCTGCCCGACGACCTCGATCCGCTGCTCGGCGTCTACGTCGCACACATGGGGCCGATCTGCGCCAACGGGCTGCTGCACGCCGCCGCCGACCTGTGCGGCACCGACGTGCGCACGCTCGGCGACGGGGTACGCGGCCGCCGGGTCGCGGTGGTCGGCAGCGGTGTGGTCGCCCTGCTCACCGCGCTGTTCGCCCGCCGTCACGGCGCCGCCTCGGTGGTCGTGGTGGACCCGACTCCGGCTCGCCGGGAGGTGGCCGAGGCGCTCGGCCTGGAGACCCTCGACCCGGAGGCCGACGACCCGGCGGTGGTGCTCAAGACCCGGTGGAACCACGCGGCCGGCGACCGGGGCGCGGACGTGGTCTTCCAGTGCCGAGGCCAGGACTGGGCGTTGCAGCTGGCGCTGCGGCTGCTGCGTCCCCAGGGCACCGTGATCGACCTGGCGTTCTACCAGGGCGGCGCGGACGCCGTCCGGCTCGGGGAGGAGTTCCACCACAACGGGCTGTCGCTGCGCTGCGCGCAGATCGGCCGGGTGCCCCGTGGCCTCACCCCGACCTGGGACCGGGAGCGGCTGTCCGCCGAGACGGTGGACCTGCTGCGCCAGTACGGCGACCTGATCCGCAAGCACGTGGTCTCCGCGGTGGCGCCGCTGGACGAGGCGCCGACGCTGCTGACCGACCTGGCCGAGCGCCGTCGCTCGGAGCTGCAGGTGGTCCTGACCGGCTGACGCGGGTGCGCCCGCGGCCGACCCGGTGCGGCGTCCGGCTACCGTTCGGACATGACCGCCGAAGCCGGCCCGACGCCGGGGCTCGCCGCGTTGCTGCCCTACCTGCGCGCCCACCGCGGCACCCTCGTCGCGGTGGGCGCGTTGTCGCTCACCGGC
>NZ_CADEAU010000357.1 GCF_902825405.1 Micromonospora maritima
CGTTCGCGGACAGCGCGCAGGCGGCCGTCGTGGCGGCGGCGCCACCAGCCGAACGCGCCGGCGGCCGCGAGCACGGCGACGAGCACGAGGGCTCCGGTCAGGCTGGGCGGGTGCACCGCACCAGGCTGCCACGCCGGACCGGTGCGCGACATGGTCCGTCCCGGTCAGCGGACGTGACATCGCCTACTGCCGCGGTAGGAGCCGCGCGGCGGGGGTGGCATTTGTCCTCTGGCGCGCCGCCCGTCCATGGCAATATTCTCCACCTCGCGCGCCGCAGTTGGAGTTCCTTTACATCGCCCGGTCCGGCCGGGCCATCGAGGAGATGCCATGCACTTCGACCACCCCGAACTGGACCGCCGTACGCTGCTGCGGGCCGGCCTCGGCGCCGCCGCGGTCGCGGTCGTCGGGACCGAGCTCGCGCTCCCCAACGCCGCGCACGCCGCGCCGGGCGCGGACCTCGACTGGATCATCAGCTGCGACGAGTGGGCGGCCCGGCCACCGGCGGACCCGCTGTCGGTCAGCGCCATCCCGACCAACAAGATCATCGTGCACCACATGGCGTTCCCGAACGTCACCGACTACTCCGAGGAACACGCCAAGCAGCTCGCCCGCGACTGCCAGGACCTGCACATGGACGGCAACGGCTGGTCCGACACCGGGCAGCACTTCACGGTGAGCCGGGGCGGCCACGTCCTGGAGGGACGGCACGGCAGCCTGGAGCGGCTCCAGGCCGGCGACCGGCAGATGATCTCCGCGCACTGCCCGGGTGAGAACGGCCGGGCCATCGGCATCGAGAACGAGGGCACCTACGTCACCGAGACGCCGCCCGAGGAGCTGCTCGCCGGGCTGGTGCGCCTGTGCACCGCGATCTGCCGGCAGTACGGCCTGCACGCGCACGACATCTTCGGTCACTGGGACTTCCGCGCCACCCAGTGCCCGGGCGCGATGTTCTACCGCGAGTTCCCCGCGCTGCGCCGCCAGGTCTTCCGCAAGCTCGGCACGAGCTTGGGCGACGTGCCGGCGCGACGCTGGCCGGACATCTGGCGCTTCGTCGGCGGCCCGGTGGTGCAGGTCGCGCAGTACCTGCTCACGTTCCGGGGCTACGCCGTACCGGTGACCGGCGTGTTCGACGCCGCCACCGTCGCGGCCGTGCAGGACTGGCAGGCGCGCAACGGCATCCCGGTCGACGTGGACGCCACGCTCACCGCGCCGACCTGGGAGACGCTCGCGCCGGAGCTGGACCAGCGCGACAGCGGCGTCCCGGTGACCGCGGCGCAGTTCATGCTGAACTCCAAGGGCTACGCGGAGGTCCTCCCGACCGGCGAGTACGACCACGCGACCCGGACCGCGGTCAAGGACCTCCAGCGCCTGCACGGACTGCCACCCACCGGCAAGCTCAGCACCACCACCTGGTGCGCCCTGGTGGGGGGTGTGGTGCGCCAGTCGTTCCACAAGCACTGACGGCGCACCGGCGGGGAGAGCGGTGGGGGGTGGCAACGGCGCCACCCCCCACCGTCGTGTCCGGCGTGGACGGACCGGCGGCGAAACGTCGGCATTCGCGGGTGGTGAACGACGGGTATCCCGGGCGGCGGTCCTCCGCCGATCATTGCCCGGAGATAGATATGAGTCATTCTCACCTCCGGGTGGAACGCCCGGGCGCGGAGGGCGAGACGTCGGCACCGGAAGCCGGGCGCACCGTTCGGCCCGACTCCGCGTCCCCGGAGGATCGCCATGCCCCGTCCCGCTCTCCGCGCCCGGCTCGCGGCGTTCACCGCCGCCGCCCTGACCGCGAGCGTCCTGACCGTCACCCCGCCGTCACCGGCGCTGGCCGCCAGCACGTTCGCCCCGAACGACTACTGCCTCGGCCAGTGCGCCGACATCCTGCCGCCCGGGCAGAACGGCAACGCCACGCTCGTGGCGATCCTGGCCCACCAGGCGCTCGGCACCCGCCCGGCGCACTCCAGCGACCAGCTCGACGAGTACGCGAACCTGGTCTACAACTACGCCGGGCTGACCGACGAGCAGATCGCCCACTTCTACAACGACGCCTCGTTCGGCGTACCGGCCGCGCAGGTCGAGAGCACCGTCTCGCCGCGCGCGGACGTCACCATCGTGCGGGACAAGGCCACCGGCGTCCCGCACGTCACCGGCACCACCCGCGCCGGCACCATGTTCGGCGCCGGGTACGCCGGGGCCCAGGACCGGCTCTGGGTGATGGACCTGCTGCGGCACGTCGGCCGCGGCAACGTCACCTCGTTCGCCGGCGGCGCCCCCGGCAACCGGGAGCTGGAACAGAGTGTCTGGGCCAACTCGCCCTACACCGAGGCCGACCTCCAGGCCCAGGTGGACGCGCTGCGCACCAGGGGCGCCCGGGGCCAGCAGCTCTACACCGACGTGGTCGACTACATCGCCGGCATCAACGCCTACATCGACAAGTCGATCGCCGACGACAACTACCCGGGCGAGTACGTGCTCGCCGGCGCCGGCAAGCCGAAGCACTTCACCATGACCGACCTGATCGCCACCGCCGGCGTGATCGGCGGCCTGTTCGGCGGCGGCGGTGGCAGCGAGATCCAGTCCGCGCTGGTCCGGGTGGCCGCGCGGGCCAAGTACGGCGCCACCGAGGGCGACCGGGTGTGGGCGGCGTTCCGCTCGCAGAACGACCCGGAGACCGTGCTCACGCTGCACGACGGGCAGAGCTTCCCGTACGGGGCGACGCCGCCGGGCGCGACCAGCGCGGTGCTGCCCGACGCCGGCACGGTGGTCGCCGAGCCGCTCGCCTACGACGCCACCGGCGGGGCCGCCTCCCGCACCGGCGCCAGCACCGCCACCAAGGACCTGCTCGGCGGCCTGGCCAACCTGCGCGCGCACGGCATGTCCAACGCGGTGGTCGTCTCCGGGCGGCACACCACCACCGGCAACCCGGTCGCCGTGTTCGGGCCGCAGACCGGCTACTTCGCGCCGCAGCTGCTGATGCTCCAGGAGTTGCAGGGACCCGGCATCAGCGCGCGGGGCGCCGCGTTCGCCGGACTGAACCTCTACGTGCTGCTCGGCCGCGGCCAGGACTACGCGTGGAGCGCCACCTCCGCCTCCCAGGACCTGACCGACACGTACGCGGTGCCGCTGTGCACCACCGACGGCACCGCGCCGACGCTGCGGTCCAACCGCTACCTCTACCACGGGCAGTGCCTCGCCATGGAGGCGCTGGAACAGCGCAACTCCTGGTCGCCCACGCTCGCCGACTCCACCCCGGCCGGCTCGTACACGCTGCGCGCGCTGCGCACCAAGTACGGTCTGGTGGCCTACCGGGGGCTGGTGAACGGGCAGCCGACCGCGTTCACCAAGCTGCGCTCCACCTACCGGCACGAGGCCGACTCGGCGATCGGCTTCCAGGCGTTCAACGACCCGTCGGCGATGGGCAGCGCGGCGGCGTTCCAGGCGTCCGCCGCGAGCGTCGGCTACGCGTTCAACTGGTTCTACGTCAACTCGACCGAGGCGGCGTACTACAACTCCGGCGCGAACCCGGTCCGGTCGTCGGTCACCGACCCGAACCTGCCGGCGAAGGCCGAACCGGCGTACGAGTGGGCCGGCTGGAACCCGGACACCAACGACGCCACCTACACCCCGACGTCGTCCCACCCGCAGTCGGTCAACCAGGACTACTACGTCAGCTGGAACAACAAGCAGGCGCGGGACTTCGGCGCGGCGGACGGCAACTTCAGCTTCGGCTCGGTGCACCGCGGCCAGCTCCTCGACGGCCCGGTGCGCGCCGCGATCGCCCAGCGCAAGCTCGGCCGCGCCGACGTCGTGAAGATCATGGCGGACGCGGCGGTGACCGACCTGCGCGGCCAGCAGGTCCTCGGCGACCTGCTGCGGGTGCTGGACAGCGCGCCCGTCACCGACCCGGCGCTGGCCGACGCGATCGGCAAGCTGCGCGCCTGGCAGCAGGCCGGCTCGCGACGGGTCGAGACGTCACCCGGCTCGAAGGTCTACCAGCACGCCGACGCGATCCGGATCTTCGACGCCTGGTGGCCGCTGTTGGCCTCGGCCGAGTTCCGCCCCGGCCTCGGCCCCGACCTCTACGCCGCGCTCGTCGACGCCATCGAGGTGAACGAGGCCCCGTCCGGCGGCCAGAACGGCGGGCGCGACGGCGCCGCGAGCTGGGCCCTGGCGGGTCAGGCGCACAAGGGCTCGTCGTTCCAGTACGGCTGGTGGGGCTACGTCGACAAGGACGTCCGCACCGTGCTCGGCGACCCGGTGGCCGGCGGGTTGGGCCGGTCGTACTGCGGCAACGGCAACCTCGGGGCGTGCCGGCAGTCCCTGCTCGACGCGCTCGGCCAGGCCGCCGCGGTGCCGGCCGCCACGGTCTACCCCGGCGACAAGTCCTGCGGCGCCGGCGACCAGTGGTGCGCCGACTCGATCGCCCAGTCCGGGCTCGGCGGGATCACCCACCCGCTGATCGCCTGGCAGAACCGCCCCACCTACCAGCAGGTCGTCTCGTTCCCGGCCCGCCGGGGAGACGACGTCACCAACCTGGCCCAGGGCCGCCCGGCCAGCGCGTCGAGCACCCAGTTCCTGACCAGCTACACCCCGGACAAGGCGGTCGACGGCAGCCTGAGCAGCCGGTGGGCCAGCAGCTACAACGACAACCAGTGGCTCCGGGTGGACCTCGGGGCGGCCCGCACCGTCAGCCGGGCGGTGCTGCGCTGGGAGGCCGCCTACGCCACCTCGTACCGGATCGAGGTCTCCGGCGACGGCAGCTCCTGGACCCCGGTGTTCGCCACCACCGCCGGCAACGGCGGCGTCGACAACGCCACCTTCGCCCCGGTCACCGCCCGCTACGTGCGGGTGTACGGGGTCAAGCGGGCCACCTCGTACGGGTTCTCGCTCTACGAGTTCGAGGTCTACGGGCGCTGACGCCGACGGCCGGCCGGCGGGGCTCCCCCGCCGGCCGGCCGCCCGGGCAGGTCAGCCACCGCGAGTCGAACAGGTGTGCGAAGATGGGCCGGTGTCGAGCGAGGCCACCATCCTGCACGCCGACCTGGACGCGTTCTACGCCTCGGTCGAGCAGCGCGACGACCCCGCGCTGCGCGGCCGTCCGGTGATCGTCGGCGGCGGGGTGGTGCTCGCGTGCAGCTACGAGGCGAAGGCCCGGGGCGTGCGCAGCGCCATGGGCGGCCGGCAGGCACGCCGGCTCTGCCCGGACGCGCTCGTGGTCCCGCCCCGGATGGCCGCCTACACGGCCGCCAGCCGGGCGGTGTTCGCGATCTTCCGCGACACCACCCCGCTGGTCGAGGGCCTCAGCATCGACGAGGCGTTCCTCGACGTGGGCGGGCTGCGGCGCCTGGTCGGCCCGCCGGCCGACATCGCCGCCGACCTGCGCGCCCGGGTCCGCCGGGAGGTCGGCCTGCCGATCACGGTCGGGGTGGCCCGCACGAAGTTCCTCGCCAAGGTGGCCAGCGGCGTGGCCAAGCCGGACGGTCTGCTGCTCGTCGAGCCGGCACGGGAGCTGGCCTTCCTGCACCCGCTGCCGGTCGAGCGGCTGTGGGGCGTCGGCCCGGTCACCGCCGCCCGGCTGCGCGAGCGCGGCCTGCGCACCGTCGGCCAGGTGGCCCGGCTCGACGAGCCGGCGCTGGTGTCGCT
>NZ_CADEAU010000358.1 GCF_902825405.1 Micromonospora maritima
CCCGGCCGCGCCGACCCGCCCCACCCCCGCGGAGGCTCCCTCCCGCGGGGAACGACCAGGGAGAACGCTCTCCCCGGGCCGATCCGCGCCTCCGGGGCCGGGCCGCGTCGCCCCCTGCCGGCGCGCACCGCACCCGCCCGCCCCCATCGCATTGCCGGCAAGCGCGAAAAACGCCGCCAACCGGTCGGTCGCGCCACCGAGGTCACGTTCCGGATTAGTCGGATGACTATCCGCTGTCACGGCGACCACCCGGCGCCCCCGCCGACCGGTCCCATGTTTGCTCATCCTTTACATCCTTCGACTTGCCGCCCAATTGCCGGGCTGACATACTCCACTCCATGAATCGGGATCGATAGAGGCGGACCGCGTCGTTCCGCCCCGAATTGCGACACCGCAGGTGGCGGCGGATTTTCGGCGCACGAGACCAGGCACGACGTTCGATGAAATCCCCGCGTCGTACCACCGTTGTCGGTATTCGCCGATTGGAATGGGTCAAGGATTTGTGGGTCTCTGACTGCAGCGGGTGTCACCGGAGACCACGGCGGGCCGCCCGCCCGCAGGCCCGGTGGAGGCCTGCCCGATGACGATGGCCGAAAGGGACCAGCAGCTCGACGTCCTGACCGGTCGGCTCGCCGATCTGCGCCGCGCCGACGGCCTGTCCGACACCTGGGATCCGATCACCGTGGTCACCGGCCCGGTCGGCGTCGGCAAGACCGCCCTGTTGCAGTCCCTCGCCCGACGGTGCGCGGAGACCGGGGTCGCCTACCTCGGCGCCAGCGCGTCGCGGAGCGAGCGGACGGTGCCGCTCGAGGTGATCCGTCAGCTCGTACGGCGGGCCGCCTGGGACGAGAGCGACCGCGAGCGGATCGGCCGGCTGCTCGACCGCGCGGTGCTGCGGTGGGACGAGACGACCGACGAGGAGACGCTCGCCCCGCTCACCGCCGCCATCGGCGGCGAACTGCTGGACCTCGCCACCCGAACCCCCACGCTGATCGCGGTCGACGACGTCCAGCACGCCGACGCGCCGTCCCTGCACTGCCTGGACCACCTGGCCCGGCGCGTCACCGGCCTGCCCGTGCTGATCGTGCTGACCGAGTCGCCGCGCACCCGCCCCTGGCACCCCACCGCGTACGCCGAGCTGCTCCAGCCGGCCCGACTGCACCGGATCCGGCTGCCCCTGCTCTCCGCGGACGGGACCTTCCAGATCCTGGCCGACCGGCTCGGCGTGCCGGTCGCGCGTCGCGTCGCCGACGAGGCCCACCGGATCAGCGGCGGCAACCCGCTGCTGGTGCACGCCCTGGCCGACGACCATCCGGCCGGCGCCGACGCGCCGGCGCCGGGTGAGGCGTTCCGGGAGGCGGTGCTGAGCTGCCTCTACCGCTGCGAGTTCCTGGTGCTGAAGACCGCCCGCGTGCTCGCGGTGACCGAGGAGCCGCTGCACGGCCCGCTCCTGCCCCATCTGCTCGACCTGCCCACCGAGCCGAACCTGTCCGCGGTCGACGCCTCCACCAGCGCCGGCCTCGTCACGGAGGACGGCCTCCGGCACCCCGCGGTACGGCGGGCGGTGCTCGACGGCATGACCGTCGAGGAACGCGCCCGCCTGCACCGGGCCGCCGCGCAGCTGCTGCACGACGACGGCGCCCCGCCGACCCGGATCGCCCCGCACCTGCTCACGACGGACGAGTTGACCGAGCCGTGGATGGCGCAGACCCTGCTCGACGCGGGCGAGCAGGCGCTGACCGACGGCGACGTGGACGCGGCGCGGCGATACCTGCGCCGGTCCAACCGGGACTGTCCCGACGAGTGCCTGCGGGCGCGGATCCGCTCCGCCCTGGCCCGGGCCGAATGGCGCCTGGACCCGCAGGCCGCCGTCCCGCACCTGCACGGCGTCGCCACCGCGGTCCGGGCCGGTCACCTGGGCAGTCGGCAGGCCGCCGGCCCGATCCAGTACCTGCTCTGGCACGGTCAGCCGGACCGGGCGGTGGAACTCATCCACCACCTCGGCGAGCACGCCGACAACCTCGACACCCACACGGCCGTCGACCTGATGATCATCAAGGGCTGGATGGCGACCCTCTATCCGGGGGCGCCGGTCGACATTCCCGCCTGGACGGTCCCGACCCGGGACCCCCTGGCCCTGGCCCGGGTCCGACACCGGCTGCGGGGCGTGCTGCTGCTGCGTACCGTGCTGGAACGCGGCGACCTCGACGCGCTGGAGGACGCCGAACGCACCCTCGCCACGCTCGGCCTGGACGACGAGCCGAGCATGTGGAGCGCGGTCTGTGCGGTGATCGCCATGATCTACGCCGACCGGCTCGACCTGGCCGACGAGTGGTGCGACAGGCTGGACCGGGTCGCCTCCGCCCGCCGGCACCGCACGCCGCGCGCCCTGCTCACCGCGGTCGCCGCCACCGTGGCCGGACGGCGCGGCGACCTGCACCGGGCACGCGAGCTGGCCGACTCGGCGCTCAACCGATTGTCGCCGAAGGGGTGGGGAGTCGCGATCGGCGCACCCCTGGCCGTCCGGCTGTGGACGCTGACCCGCCTGGAGGAGTGGGAGGAGGCGGCGGCCTGCCTGCGTACGCCGGTGCCGCCGGCGCTGTTCGAGACGCCGTTCGGGCTGCACTACCTGCACGCCCGCGGGCTGTACGCGCTCGCCGCCGGCAGCCCCGAGGCGGCGCTCGCCGACTTCCAGCTCTGCGGGCAGCTGATGACGTCGTGGCGGCTCGACCTCGCGCCGCTGGCCCCCTGGCGCACCGACTCGGCCCGCGCGCTGCTGCAACTGGGCCGCCGGCAACAGGCCGAGAAGGTGGTGCGGGAGGAGCTGGACCGGCTCCGCCCGACCGACCTGCGGTGGCGCGGCAACGCGCTGCGGGTGCTCGCCACCACCTCGGAGGGACCGGATCGGATCCGGTACCTGCGGAGCGCCGTGCGGCTACTACGCCAGTGCGGCGCCCGGGTGGAGCTGGCCTACACCCTCAGCGACCTCGGGCAGGCCCAGCAGCAGGGCGGCGACCTGCGCCAGGCGCGCAGCACCGCCCGCGCCGCCCGGGACCTCGCGGAGGAATGCGGCCTACCCGCGTTGCGACCGGCGGTCACGACCGGCCGGACCGTCGCGACCGACCCGGACGCCGACACCGGGCTGATGCTCACCGGGCTGAGCGACGCCGAGTCACGGGTGGCCGCGCTGGCCGCGCAGGGTCACACCAACCGGGAGATCGCGGAGCGGATGTTCCTCACCGTCAGCGCCATCGAGCAGCGGCTGACCCGCATCTACCGCAAGCTCGACGTCCACTCCCGCAGTGAGTTGGCCGCCCGCCTCCGCTTCGACCGCTGACCCCGCCGGCGGTCGAGCCCCGGCCCTGCGTCGGCGCCGCCCGCACCTGCGACCCTGCCCGACCGTCCGACCCGGACGGCCGTTCGGCATGCGGGGTCGAGCCATGGTGTGATCTGATCTCCTCGATCGGCGTCACCGGCTGTCCATCGTGGTGAAACACGGCCGTCACCTGGGCGGCCGACGCCCCCCTTCCGGTCAGCGGCGCAACCCCTAACGGCCTGTCGGTACCGCAGGTTTACCGTCCGAAGCGTGGGGTCCCGGACCCGTTGTCGCACGCCAGAGGCGGTGCCAGACTCGCCAGGAACCGGAACGCGAGTCCGACGACGCGTTCCGGTGGGGAGGATTTCCAGGGTCCACCCGGCCGACGGCCCGGTGCGCCTCACCCCTGTCCCGCTCCATCGACAGGTGTGGTGAGGGGGCGGTCGACGGCACCGGGCGGAACGGCGCCTCGGCGACGGTGACCCCGTCGTGGCACCGCGGACGAGAAGGGCTGACAGGACACGTGCTGGTACAGCGAGAAGAACAGCTCGACCTGCTGCGCGAGACCTTCCGAAACTGCGATCGGCAGCGGAGGGGGCACGTCTCGCTCGTCACGGGGGCGGTGGGCAGCGGCAAGACGAGCGTGCTGGAGTCGTTCGGCGACTGGGCGGCCACCTCCGGGGGCCGGGTGCTGAGCGCGACCGCGTCGCGGGCCGAACGCGAGTTGCACCTCGGGGTGCTCGGCCAACTCCTGCAGGGGGCGCGGCTGGCCCCCGACGCGGGGGTACGGGTGCAACGCCTGCTGGGCGACGGCCCGGACGGACCCGCAGACGACGAGCGGATCTCGGCGCCCGTGCTGCACGGCCTGTTCAGCACGCTGCTCGACCTCGCCGAGGCGGGACCGCTCGTGCTCACCGTCGACGACGTGCACCACGCCGACCCGGCGTCGCTGCACTGCCTGCTCTACGTCGCGCGCCGGCTGCGGCACACCCCGATCATGGTGGTGCTGGCCGAGGCCCGGACGCTGCGCCCGCCGCACCCGCACTTCCGCGCCGAACTGTTCAGCCAGCCGCACTTCACCCGGATCTCCCTCCCGCCGCTGACCGTCGAGGCGATCACGCGACTGGTCGACGACGGCGCGGAACCCGCCGCCCGGGAGACCGCCGAACGGTGCCTGCGGATGACCGGCGGGAACCCGCTGCTCACCCGGGCGCTGATCGAGGAGCGGCCCCGGGTCGAGGCGGGCGAGGAACCACCCACCGACCCGAGCCTCGGCGACGTGTTCGACCAGGCCGTGCTGGGCTGCCTGTACCGGCACGAGCCGGGTATCCGCCGGGTCGCGCAGGCCATGGCGGTGCTGGACCGGCCGGGCCCGACGGACCTGCTCGGTCACCTGCTCGACGTGGTGCCCGAGTCGGTCAGCCCGATGGTCCGGGTGCTACGTACCACCGGACTGCTGGACGAGGACCGGTTGCGCCACCCCCGGATCCGGCGCTCCATCCTCTCCGACATGTCCGTCGACGAGCGGCGTGAGCTGCACCAGCGGGCGGCCGAGGTGCTGCACGAGCACGGCGTCGAGCCGTACGCCGTGGCCGAGCACCTGGTCGCCGCCGGCTGGGCGGAGGCCGGGTGGACCGTGCCGGTGCTGCACGACGCCGCCGCCCAGGCCCTCGCGGTCGGCCGGCCCGACGTGGCCGCCGGCTGCCTGCGCCTGGTCGGGCGCGCCGACGTGGACGACGAGCAGCGGGCCGCCACCACCGCGATGGTGGTCCGCGCCCGGTGGCAGATCAACCCGTTGACCGTCGGCGGCCAGCTCGACCAGCTCGTCGGCGCCGCCCGGTCCGAGGGCTGGCCCGCCGAGGCCGCCCTGTCCACCGTGCCCTACCTGCTGTGGCAGGGACGGGTCGAGGAGGCCGACGAGGCGATCGCGGGATGCGCCGGCGACGACGAGCAGGCCCACGCGGCGACCGCGAGCCGGCGGCGGGCGATGCACCTGATGCTGGGGCTCTCCCATCCGGACCATCTCGCCGCCGTACGGGAGGCGGCCGGCGCGCCGCGCGCGGCGCTGCTGGCCGGCGGTTCGTCGCCGGTGCAGGCGCTGTCCCTGCTCGGCGCGGCGCTCACCCCCGCCGGTGACCACGACCCGGTGGCCGGCGCCGAGCAGTTGCTGCACCGCCACCACGGCGAGGACGGCATGCTCCCGCTGCTGGCCGCGCCGCTGCTGGCGCTGCTCTGGGCGGGCCGTGCGGACCGTGTCGGGGCCAGGTACAGCGCGGGTC
>NZ_CADEAU010000359.1 GCF_902825405.1 Micromonospora maritima
ACCAGGCCATCCCGGCGGCGCCGGCCACCGTCACCAGGCCCGGGACCGCCAGGCCCAGCGGCGCGGCCAGGTCGGGCAGCGCCGCCGCCGGGTCGCCCTGCCAGACGGTCCGCGCACCGACCGCCGCGAGGAGGACGACAAGCGGCAGGCCGAGCAGGGTGACGGTGAAGCCCCCGGCGAAGGTGAGCAGGGAGAGCACGAACACCGCCGTCGCCCACCGGGGCGCCCACCGGGCCACGCCGTACCCGCCGCAGCGCGGGCAGTCCGGCGGGGCCGGGTGCGGCACGGACCGCAGCACCCGGGGGGCCAGCCACCCGACGAGCAGTTTCAGCAGCTCCTCGGCGAGCTTCGTGAGCAGCGCCTGCGCGAACACGGCCGCCCTCCCTCCGCCGTAACCCATCGTCGCGGGCGGAGCGCACCGGAGCACGTACGCCGCGTGACGGTCATCCGACACGGCGGCGGGGTCGGTCAGTCTGGTCGGTCAGTCGGCGCCGACCACCCGGGCGACCTCGGGCGGCAGCGGGTACGGCCGTTCCACCGGCAGCAGCGCCGTGGCGGCCGGCTCGTCGCCCTCCGTGAGCCGCTCGTGGACGGACCGGGCCAGCGCGGTGACGTCGGTGAGCCCGACCAGCCACTCGTCCACGTACCGGTGCACCGCCTCGCCGGAGAGGCCCACCTGCACCGACCGGTACGGCAGCGGCGCCAGCCGGAGCGACCGTTCCGGGTCTCACTGCACCCGCACCGGGCTGGCGCGCAGCTGTCGCCGCCAGGCGTCCCGGTCCGGATGCCGCCGCGGGTCGTAGGCGCTCAGGCAGGCGTGCCCGAGCGCCCACTCGAAGCCGGCGCGGCTGACCCGCACCGCGAGCACCCGCTCCTGCCCGGGCTTGAGCGCCCAGCCGCAGCGGTACATCATCCAGCGGAACGAGGGCTTGATCCAGGTCATCCGCTCCCGCTTGAACGGCGGCGCGAACCGGCCGGCGGCCAGCGCCGCGTCGGCGGTCTCCGGCGGGTACGCCTGGTAGACGGTCACGGTGTCGGCGGTGAAGGCCGCCCGGATCTGGTGGCGGGGAACGGTCACCGGGGCATGGTGGCGAACCGGATGGCGCGCCCGCCACCGGATTCCCCCGGCCGCCGACCGGATAGGCTGCCCGCCGTGGCAGGTCTGTTGAGGAACGTGGCGTCCCGGCTCGGTCGGATCACCGGGGGCGCCGCCGCGCCCGCCCGACCCGCCGGGCGGATCCCGGCTCAGGTCGCGCGCCGCCGCCAGGTCAGCGCGTTGCAGCGCCGCGAACTGTCGTACGCCCCGGAGCCGGACGGGCAGGCGGACCCGGGGGAGATCGTCTGGACCTGGGTGCCCTACGAGGACGACCCGCGCCAGGGCAAGGACCGTCCGGTGCTGGTGGTGGGCCGGCACAGCCGCACCCTGTTCGGGTTGATGCTGTCCAGCCAGAGCGACCGGGACGGGCAGCGGCACTGGCTGTCGCTCGGCCCGGGGGAGTGGGACCGGGACCGACGGCCCAGCTGGGTCCGCCTGGACCGGGTGCTCACCATGCGCGAGGACAGCATCCGCCGGGAGGGCGCGGTGCTGGACCGGTCGCGGTTCGACCGGATCGGCCAGGCGCTGCGCGCGGGCTACGGCTGGCGATGAGCGCGGCCGGGCCGCACCCGGCGCAGGGTCAGCACTCGGCGACGAGCTGACGGGCGGACCGCCCGGCGCCGAGCGTCTTCGCCTCGTACATCGCCGCGTCGGCGCGGCAGAGCGCGTCGGTGAGCTGGGCGGGGCCGTGCACCGGGGCGAGCCCGACCGAGGCGGTGACCCGGATGCTGCGGCCGCCCAGCGGGATCGGCGCGGCGAGCGCCTCGCAGAGCCGGCGGGTCGCGTGCTCGATCCAGCGCCGGTCGTGCGCCGGGCTGACCAGCAGGCCGGCGAACTCGTCGCCGCCGAGCCGGGCGACCAGGTTGTTGCCGGCGAACGCGGCCAGCCGCTGCGCCGTGCTGACCAGGACCTGGTCGCCGGCGGCGTGCCCGTAGCGGTCGTTGACCTGCTTGAAGTCGTCCAGGTCGAGCACCACCGCGACCAGGGGCTGGCCGCTGGGGTCGGTGAGCAGGGCGGCGGCCAGCCGGAAGAACGCCCGGCGGTTGGGCAGGCCGGTCAGCGGGTCGTGACTGGCGGCGTGCCGTTCGGCGGCCAGCTCGGCCTGGAGCAGCTGGATCTCGGCCTCGGCGCGGACCGCTCGGCGGCGCAGCTGCCACGCGGACACCAGGGCGCCGGCGGCGGAGATGCCGGAGGCGACGGTCATCGGATCCGGCACGCACCCTCCTCACCGCAGTCCCCGGCCGCGCGGGCGGCATCCGGGGGCCGGGTTCGGGTCACCGAACGTGAGCGACCCGGCACACCGTACGTTCGGCTATCATGCTCGCTGTCCATTGCAGATGCAATAGCAGATGCACGTGCATCTCACTCCTCAGTCGACAGACGCTCCTCCCCGCGGCCTCGGCTGGCGCTTTCGAAGGACGCCCATGCAACAACCGCCGAACGGCGTGCCCGTGACCGACCTGCCCCCGATGCGCTGGTTGAAGAGCCGCCGCAGCAACCCCAGCGGCAACTGCGTCGAGTTGGCCGAGCTGCCCGGCGGCACCGGCATCGCGGTGCGCAACTCCCGCCACCCGGAGGGGCCGGCGCTCATCTACACCGTGGACGAGATCGCCGCCTTCGTGCTCGGCGCCCGGGACGGCGACTTCGACCACCTGATCCGGCCGTCCCGTCCACGGGACTAACTCGGCCGTCCGGAGGAGTTCACCTCACTGTCGGTTCATGGCATGCTTACTCGTCGGCCGGGGAGGGCACCCGGTCGCGCAGCCGGGATGCGAGGGGCGGTCAGGTGGCGACGGTGCCCGTCGAGGGTGGTCCGACAAGCGGTCCGACCGTGCTGCGCATGCTGCTCGGGGCGCAGTTGCGCCGGCTACGGGAGGGCGCCGGGGTCAGCCGGGAGAGCGCCGGCTGGGAGATCCGCTCCTCCGAGTCGAAGATCAGCCGGATGGAGCTGGGCCGGGTCGGCTTCAAGGAGCGCGACGTCGCGGACCTGCTCACGCTCTACGGGGTCACCGCGCCCGACGAGCGCGCCGCGCTGCTCAAGCTGGCCCGGGACGCGAACAGCCCGGGCTGGTGGCACCGCTACGGCGACGTCCTGCCCACCTGGTTCCAGTCCTACCTCGGGCTGGAGGCGGCGGCGGCGCTGATCCGCACCTACGAGGTGCAGTTCGTACCCGGCCTGCTGCAGACCGCCGCGTACGCCCGGGAGGTGATCCTGCTCGGGCACCGCGGCGCGTCGCCGGCGGAGCTGGACCGCCGCGTCGAGCTGCGGATGGAACGGCAGGAACTGCTGCGGCGCAGCGACCCGCCGCAGCTGTGGGCGGTGCTCGACGAGGCCGTGCTGCGACGCCCGATCGGTGGGGCCGCGGTGATGCGCGAACAGCTGGACGCCCTCGTCGCCGCCACCGCGTCGCCACACGTGCGGCTCCAGATCGTCCCGTTCTCGGCCGGTGGGCACGCCGCCGCCAGCGGTGCCTTCAGCATCCTGCGCTTCGGTGACCAGGACCTGCCGGACATCGTCTACATCGAGCAGCTGACCAGCGCGATCTACCTGGACAAGCGCGACGACCTCGACTTCTACGCCGAGGCGATGGAACGGCTGTGCGTCGAGGCGGCACCGCCGGAGCGCACCGCCGAGCTGCTCACCCGGCTCCGCGACGAGCTGTACCGGGCCTGACCGTCGGGCCGCCGGGCGCTAGCATGACCGGCGGAACCGACGATTGTGGACGGACGTCATCCGGCGGCGGTGGCGCGCGAGTCGTGGAGGCGGTCTTGACCAGCGAAACATCCGGCACGGCGACCGAGCCGGGTCACCCGGCCGACCGGATCGACACCTCCGTGGCGCACCCGGCCCGGCGGTACAACTACTGGCTGGGCGGCAAGGACAACTTCCAGGCCGACCGCGAGTCCGGCGACGCGATGGCCGCCCGCTTCCCGACCATCCGGCTCAGCGCGGTGGAGAACCGTCGGTTCCTGCGGCGCGCGGTGCGCCACCTGGCCGGCGAGGCGGGAATCCGCCAGTTCCTCGACATCGGCACCGGCATCCCGACCGCCGACAACACGCACGAGGTGGCGCAGTCGATCGAGCCGCGCGCCCGCGTGGTCTACGTCGACAACGACCCGATCGTGCTGGCCCACGCCCGGGCGTTGCTCACCAGCTCGACCGAGGGTGCGACCGCCTACCTCGACGCGGACCTGCGCGACCCGGAGCGGATCCTCGCCCACCCCGACCTGCGCCGCACCCTCGACCTGTCCGCACCGGTGGCTCTGATGCTCGTGGCGGTGCTGCACTTCGTGCCGGACAGCGACGACCCCTACACCACCGTCAGCCGGCTGCTGGACGCGTTGCCCGCCGGCAGCTACCTGGCCGCCTCGCACGCCACGCACGACTACCTGCCACCGGCGGTGGCCGAGGAGGCGAAGGCGGCGGCCCGTGGCGGCGGCCCGCACGGTGTGATCAACCTGCGCGCCCGGGACGAGGTCGTCCGGTTCTTCGACGGCCTGGAGCTGATCGAGCCGGGCATCTGCTCGGTGGCCGAGTGGCGCGCCGACGGCGAACCCGAGCCGCGCCCCTCGGTGGCCGACGTGAGCATGTACGGCGGGGTGGCTCGCAAGCCCTGACCCCGCCGGTTGGCGCGCACACGAGCCGGCCAGGCAGACTGGGGCATCATGTCGCCGTTCACGCCCGCCCTGCGGCTGCACGACCGGTACGTCCTGCGCGAGCGCATCGGCCTCGGCGGGATGTCCGAGGTGTGGCGCGCCGACGACGAGGTCCTGCACCGTCCCGTCGCGGTCAAGGCCCTCGCCGGCCGGCTCGCCGCCGACCCGCAGTGGCGCGCCACCATCCAACGTGAGGCCCGGGCGGCGGCGCGGCTCACCCACCCGCACGTGACCCAGGTGTACGACTACGGCGAGGCGGCCCTGCCCGACGGCACCGTGGTGCCGTACCTGGTCATGGAACTGGTGGACGGGCGGACGCTTGCCGACCGGCTGGCCGGCGGGCCGCTGGCCTGGCCGGAGGCGGTCCGGATGGCCGGGCAGGTCGCCGCCGCGCTGGCCGCCGCGCACCGGATCGGGGTGGTGCACCGCGACATCAAGCCGGCCAACGTGATGCTCACCGAGACCGGCGCGAAGGTGCTCGACTTCGGCATCGCCGCGCCGGCCGGCCCGCAGGCGGTCGGGCAGACCGGTGAGCTGTTGATGGGCACCCCTGCCTACTTCGCCCCGGAACGGCTCGACCCGGGCCCCGCCAACCCGGCCGGCGACGTCTATGCGCTCGGCGCGCTGCTCTACCGCGCGCTCACCGGTCGGGCCCCGCTGCCGGTGCAGACCTGGGACGACGTCGTGGACCTGCGTGCCAACCGGCCGCCGGTGCCCCCGCTCCGCGTTCCCGGCCTGCCCGCCGACGTCGCCGACCTGGTCCTGGCGTGCCTGGCCGAGGATCCGGCCCGGCGACCCGGCGCGGCGCTGCTCGCCGACCGGCTCGGCGCGGGCCGTCCG